>JBBQIA010000183.1:0-4612 GCA_038324485.1 Lysobacterales bacterium | reverse complement strand
TGCAAAAGCTGCGCCGAAAACAAAAACCCGCCTGTGGGCGGGTTTTTTATTGCCGATCAAGACGCGGCGGCTCAGGGATGGCAGCCCCGGATGGATTCGAACCACCGAATGCCTGAGTCAGAGTCAGGTGCCTTACCGCTTGGCTAACGGGCTGCAGAAACCTCGAGCCCGAAACGCGATTAGCGCTTCGAGAACTGCTTAGCGCGGCGAGCCTTCGCCAGACCGACCTTCTTACGCTCGACTTCGCGGGCATCGCGGGTCATGAAACCCGCTTTGCGCAGCTCAGTCTTCAGCGTCTCGTTGTAATCAACGAGAGCGCGGGACACGCCAAGACGGATCGCGCCGGCTTGGCCGGTCGTACCGCCGCCAGCAACCGTCACGAGAATGTCGAACTGATCGGTCGTTTTGGTCAGCTCAAGCGGCTGCCGAACGATCATGCGCGACGTTTCGCGACCGAAGAACTCGTCCAAAGGACGGCCGTTCACGGTGATGTTGCCCGCACCCTTGCGCAGGAACACGCGAGCGGTGGAGGACTTGCGACGGCCGGTGCCGTAATTCTGCTGAATAGCCATGATTACCTAGTCCGTTACAGGTCCAGCGGCGTCGGCTGCTGGGCAGTGTGCGGGTGCTCGGCACCCTTATAAACCTTGAGCTTGCGATACATCGCGCGGCCCAACGGATTCTTGGGCAGCATGCCCTTGACGGCGATCTCAATCACGCGCTCGGCGTGACGGTCGAGGGCCTGTTCGAGCGACTCAGACTTCAGGTTGCCGATATACCCGGTGAACCGGAAATACATCTTGTCCTTCAGTTTGTTGCCGGTGACCGCAATTTTGTCGGCGTTGATGACTACAAAGTAGTCACCCGTATCGACGTGCGGGCTCCAGGTCGGCTTGTGCTTACCGCGAAGGCGGAATGCCAATTCCGAACACAAGCGGCCCAAGGTCTTGCCGGACGCGTCGACAACGAACCAGTCGCGCTGGACGGTCTCGGCCTTGGCGCTGACGGTCATGTTCTTCATGACAGCTCCAGAAGCTAAATAGTGAAAGGGTAGACGAAAAAGAATAGCCTGCTGGTCGGCCCTTTGCAAGAGGCCGAGGCGTGTCCGGCGTTCAGTTTCCGCCGCTGGGCGGACACTGTTACGACAGTGCAGGGGTCGACGAGCATACGCCATCATTGGCTTACACTCCACACTTATGACTATGACGTCCTTTCGCCGCCAGCCCTCTCGCCTCGATCATTGGCTCGGAGAGCTTCAGGGTGGCCTCAATACGGTCTTCGCCAAACCCATCGCGCAGCGGTCGAATCCCGCCGAAACGAAGGCCGATTCGGCACTCGATGACAGCGAACGCCAGCACGCCGCCGGCCTAATGCGCATCAACCACACCGGCGAAGTCTGTGCGCAGGCGCTGTATAGCGGCCAAGCCGCTGTCGCGCGCGAGGCTGCAGTTCGCCAGCACCTACGCGAAGCGGCACAAGAAGAAACCGATCATCTGGCCTGGTGTGCCGAACGGCTGACGGAACTCGACAGTCGCCCCAGCTTGCTCAATCCCCTGTGGTACGCCAGCAGCTATGCCATCGGCATTGCGGCCGGCCTGCGCGGCGACGGCTGGAACTTGGGCTTCGTGGTGGAGACCGAGCGCCAGGTCGAGGCTCATTTGGCCGAGCACCTCGAAAGCCTTCCCGCCCAAGACGCGCGATCGCGCGCCATCCTTGAAGTGATGAAAGCCGATGAGGCGCGTCATGCCGACCACGCCTTAGAAGCCGGCGCCCGACGGCTGCCGGCGCCTATTCCCTCAATGATGGCCGCCGTTTCGAAACTGATGAAGGCCAGCGCGTACCGCTTCTAAAGGATCAGGTCAGGTTGCGACCGTGGAACAGCTCTTCGATTTCGCGCTTCAGCTGCGACTCGATGCGCAGACGATCCTTAAAGCCAAGATTCTTCGCCCGCTCTTCAAACAAGTAGCCGTCGAGGTCGAACTCCTTCAAGTGCATCTTCGTGTGGAAGATGTTTTCTTGGTAGACGTTCACGTCGATCATTTCGTACTTGCTCTTGATCGGCTTCGCCATGAAGTCCTGAATCGAGTTGATCTTGTGATCGATGTAGTGCTTCGTACCGCGCACGTCGCGAGTAAAACCACGGACGCGATAGTCCATGATCACGATGTCCGACTCGAAGCTTTCGATCAGGTAGTTCAGCGCCTTCAGCGGTGAAATGACGCCGCAGGTGGCCACGTCGATGTCGGCTCGGAAGGTGGCAATGCCGTTCTGCGGGTGCGTTTCCGGGTAGGTGTGCACCGTGATGTGACTCTTATCGAGGTGCGCCACAACCGAGGCGTCGCTCTCTTTGTGCGCGACGACGGCATCCGCGATGATCTCGCGACCGGCCGCTTTCTTATCGATCACCGGCTCTTCGCTGATCAGAATGGTCACCGACGCACCCTGCGGGTCGTAGTCTTGGCGAGCCACATTCAAGATGTTGGCGCCGATGATGTCGGCCACGTCGGTCAGGATCGCAGTGAGTCGCTCAGCGTTGTACGCCTCGTCGATGTACTCGATGTAGCGCTGGCGCTGATCTTCGGTCACGGCGTAGCACACGTCGTAAATATTGAAGCTCAGCGCCTTGGTCAGGTTGTTGAAACCCTGCAGGCGGAGGCGCGGAAGCGGCTTTACCACGATGGGGAACCTCGGTCAGGGCGTATTCGGATAGCCCGCGATTATCGGCCATGCGGTCCCTCGGGGCCACCCTTCGCTTCAGATTGCGTGAATTGCGATTGAATCCACAGTCCGGACGGTCATAAGCTAAGGTAAGCCATGAACGGGACACCATCATGATCCAGACCGCTCCCACCGCACTGCTAACCCCAACGGTTCGCATGGTCGTGGCCAGTTCGCCGCTGGACCTCGACAAAGCGACGCTGGCTCGCTTCCTCGATCACTGCCACCGACGCAAGTATCCCAATCGCACCGACGTCTTCCGCCCGGGCGATGCCGCGACCACCTTGTATTACGTGGTAGCTGGATCAGTCAGCGTCATCAGCGAAGAGTCGGACGACCGCGAGCTGGTGCTGAGTTACGTCAACCCCGGCGACTTCGTCGGCGAGATGGGGCTCTTCGTCAAAGCCGATAAGCGCGTCGTGACCCTGCGAACGCGTTCGCCGGTCGAACTGGCTGAGATCAGCTACGAGCGCCTGCATCAGCTACTCACCGGCGCGCTCTCGGCCGATGCGCCGAAGTTGCTCTACGTGATTGGCGCCCAGCTCTCGAAGCGCTTACTCGAAACCAGCCGCAAAGCCAGCCGCCTCGCTTTCTTGGACGTCGGCAGCCGCATCGTCACGGCGCTTCAGGACCTGTGTCAGGAGCCGGATGCCATGAGCCACCCGCAGGGCATGCAAATTCGCGTCTCCCGCCAAGAGCTGGCGCGCATTGTGGGCTGCTCGCGAGAAATGGCCGGCCGTGTGCTGAAGCAGTTGCAAGAGCAAGGCATGCTTCATGCGCGCGGCAAAACCGTTGTGGTGTACGGCACCCGCTGATGTTCGGGCGCGGAGCCTGCTCCGCGCGCCGACAGCCGCTCCGACGCCCTAGGCGTCGGAAAATAGTGCAGCGAGCGCGACGCCGGGATCCTCGGCGCGCATAAAGGCCTCGCCGACCAAGAAGGCATCGACGCCAGCCTCGCGCATCGTGACCACGTCCGCGCGCGCGAGAATGCCGCTCTCAGTGACCAAGCGACGATCCTTCGGTACAGACGCCTTCATGCTGAGCGTGGCGTCGAGCGACACCTCGAAAGTGCGCAGGTTGCGGTTATTGATGCCGATCAGGGGCGACGCGGTTTGCAGCGCACGCTCGAGTTCGTCGCTGTCGTGCACTTCGACCAGCACGTCGAGCCCTAAGCCCATCGCGAGATTGCACAGGCCAGCCAAAGTGGCGTCGTCCAAGGCGGCGACGATCAGCAGCACCGCATCGGCGCCGAGCGCGCGAGCTTCGTGCACTTGGTACTCGTCAATGGTGAAGTCTTTACGCAGCACCGGCAGCGAACAGGCCGCACGCGCCTGCGAAAGAAAATCATCGTGACCCTGAAAGAAATCGACGTCGGTCAATACCGACAAGCAGGCCGCTCCGCCGCGCTCATAGCTGGCTGCAATCTCGGCCGGGTGAAAATCGGCGCGCAGCACGCCCTTCGAAGGGCTGGCCTTTTTGACTTCGGCAATCACTGCGGCATGGCCCGCGGCAATTTTGGTTTCAATCGCTTGAGCGAAACCGCGCACAGGCGATGCATCAGCAGCGCGGGCGATCACGTCCACCAGCGGCATGTGGCGGCGGCGTTCGGCCACTTCTTCGGCCTTGCGCGCCAAGATGCGATTCAGCACGTCGCTCATGCGGACACTCCAGCCTTGGCCCGAGTGAGCGCCACAAATTCATCCAGTCGCGCACGCGGCGTGCCGCGCGCCATTTCAGCACGGGAGCGAGCCAATCCATCCTGGATGCTCACCGCCAAGCCGGCCGTGTACAGCGCAGCGCCCGCATTCAGGGCGACCACGTCGCTGGCGGGGCCGGCGTTTCCGGCGATGGCATCGAGCAGCATCACCCTCGAGGATTCCGGGTCTTCAACGCG
>JBBQIA010000182.1:0-4662 GCA_038324485.1 Lysobacterales bacterium | reverse complement strand
ACTGGATTTTGCCGCGCTTAGAACGTCGCTATCGCTTCTTCGACCGCTGGCTGACGGCCCTACCGGGCTACTCGCGCGCTACGCGTCTGGCTTGGGCCGCGTTCTTGGAATGGGGCCGCAAGGGCTTCGACGAGGGCACGTTCGCACGACGCTTCATGCTCGCGTTAGCGGGCTGGCATCGGCGCCGGCAGCTCCCCGACGCCGCACTTCGCGATGCGCTTGCGCCGCCCTACCCGCTCGGCTGCAAGCGGATCATTTACGCGAACGACTACTACCCGACCCTCATGCAGCCGCACGTTGATTTGGTCACCGCCGGCATCGACGCTGTGCTGCCAACCGGCGTTCGCACCAGCGACGGCCGCGAGCACGCCCTCGACGCCCTCGTCTGCGCCACCGGCTTCGAAACCGTGCAGCTGCTGGCCTCAATCCGCATCGAAGGCCGCGAGGGCCGCACGCTTTCTGAGACATGGAAAGACGTGCCGGCGGCGTTTCATGGCATCAGCGTGGCGGGCTTCCCCAATCTGTTTTTGATGCTGGGCCCGAACACCGCCACCGGGCACACCAGCACCCTGTTTTACATCGAAGCGGCCGTGCGCCATGCGGTCGCGGGCATCCAGCGTTTGACCTCTACGGGCGGCATCTCGATGGAAGTGCGGCAAGACGCCATGGACGCGCACAACGCCGCCCTGCAGGCGCGGCTGGGTAACTCGGTGTGGGCGCAGTGCCGAAGCTGGTATCGCAGCCCCAGCGGCAAGGTGGTCGCTATTTTCCCGGGCTTTACCCCGGAGTACGTTCGCGCGGCCAGCACCCTGCGGCCCGAGGACTACCACTGGCGCTAGGTTCGCGAGCCATCAAGGCTTCACCTTGTCTGCGGCAGGATGGCGTCCTCTCCACGGAAGACGCCCATGAGCCCCGACCGCCCGCGCACTGCCCCGTTGTCGCTCCTACTGCCCTGCGCCCTGTTCTTGGCCGGCGGACTGATGTGGCCCGCCGCGTTTGCGCAGGTGCCGGAGCTCACCGCAACGCCGGCTGATGAAACGCCGGCCAATCAAGCGCCGATGGCGCTCGATGCCGATGTCGCCAGCGAATCAGACGCCGCGACCGACGAGGCCATCACGACCCTCCAAGCCATCGTCGTTACCGGCATCCAGCCCGGCCCCGGCCTTTGGCAAGTGCGCCGCGGCGAGAACACCCTGTGGATCGTGGCCACCCTCAGCCCATTGCCGAAGCGCATGGAATGGGAGCCGCGCGAACTGGACGCCTTGGTCGCCAAAGCCGACCGCATTCTTTCCCCGCCCGGCGTCAGCGTCGATGCTGACATTGGCTTTTTCGGCCGCCTGCGGCTGGTGCCCAGCGCCCTGCGCGCGCGCAACAACCCCGACGACTCAATGCTGGTGGACGTGATGTCGCCCGAGCTTTACGCGCGTTGGACCGTGCAAAAAGAGCGCTACATGGGACGCGATCGCGGCGTTGAAAAGCGTCGGCCTTTCATCGCTGCATATGAGCTGATGGACGAGGCGCTGGGCGACCTCGATCTCAAGCGCGAGAACATCGTCTGGGATCGCGTTGAGCGCATCGCCCGCCGCAACGACCGCGAAATACTGCCGGTGCGGGTCGAGATCAAGATCGACGACCCGCGTCAGGCGCTGCGCGAATTCGAAACCGGCCAAGTGGACGATCTGGGCTGCATGGAGGCCACGATCGCGCGCCTAGAAACCGACACCGAAGCCATGGTCGAGCGCGCGAATGCGTGGGCCGTGGGCGATATCCAAACTCTGGAAACTCTGCGCATCGAAAGCGAAATTCGGGCTTGCGCGCTGGCCATCCTCGGCACCGAAGCGCTGCGAAAGCGCGGCTTCGACGACCTGCCCGCCCGCGTCGTGGCGGAATGGGTCCGCGTTGCGGAAGAAACCCTGACCAATCACGCCAGCAGCGTGGCCGTAGCCGACTTTCAAGTGCTCACCAACCCCGACGGCTTACTCGCAGCGTTGCGCGCCAAAGGCTTTGAAGTCATTCCGCCGACGGACCCGTTGGCGACACCCTGACGCAGTCGCGGCCGCTGCGCTTCGCCTCGTATGCGGCGGCGTCTGCGCGGCAATGAATGGCCTCACCGGATTCGCCCGGGGATCCTGCGGCAATGCCAATGGATACGGTGACCCTGACTTCGGGATGGGCCAACAGCGGGGCCACCGATACCGCCACACGAATGCGTTCGGCCACCTCGGAGGCTTTCGCGACCGACGCACGCGGCAGCACAACCACGAACTCCTCGCCACCGAGTCGTGCCAAGAGATCACCCTGCCGAAGAACGCTGCGGCTTTGTTCGACGAAGGCTTGAAGAACGCGGTCGCCCACAGCATGACCATGTTCGTCGTTCACGCGTTTGAAATGGTCCAAGTCCATGGCCAGCAGACTCAATGGTGCGCGCTCGCCTTCGCAGCGGACCCATTCGCGGGCGAGCAAGCGATCGAAGGCGCGACGATTCAAAGCACCGGTGAGTGAATCGGTCGAGGCCTCTTCTTCAACAATCTCGAGCGTGACGCGAAGACGCTCCACCAGCTCCGCATTGGTGCGCTGCAGGCGAATGCTGTCGACCACTCGAAACACGATCGGAGGCAGCAGATAGAGCGTTAACGCGTGCATGGCCGCCAAGCCCAACAGAATCGGCCATCCGGGCCCGGCGTCGAGCATCAAAGCAAGCAGAATCGCCGTCCACGTGCCCGCTAGTTGCAAAGCAAAGGCGCGCACCGCGGTGATGTAAATGCCGAGGGTGACCGCAACGACGCCGCAAAGAACCGCCGCCAATTGGGCATCCAAAACTGGCTCGATGCCCATTAAGAAAATCGCCATCGATCCCCAACCTAGGCCGTCAGCGTAGGCCGCGGAGTAGGCAATGCTCTCCTGGCGCTGGAGATCGGACGAGAACGAGCTCCGGCGTTTTACCAAGACAAAGGACAGAATCCAGAAGGCCGCAGCCGAGGCTCCCCATGCAATGAGTGCGGCTCGCGGCGCATAAGCCCAAGCCATCGCCCCCACAACGGCCCACCCCAGCGGGGTCATCCCTAAGGCGCGCAGAAAGTTCCGGGCGAACTGTTCAAAGGCAACCTGCCGAGTGGCGTCATCGAAGCGTGCCGGCATGGGCAGTCCATCCACTCGGGGGGCTCGCTAAGACTAGACGGCCTAGAGACCCACAACAACGAGGCTAGCGGGCGTCGCCTAGCCGCACTTCGAATAGCCGCAGTTCAAACAGGTCTGGCAGCCGTCCATCAGCACGAGTGCCTTGGTGTTGCACTTGCTGCACATCGCGGCAGACGGCGGAAAGCTGGTGCCGTCGCCGGTCACCGAAACGTCGCCAGCCGCCGGGGACAGGCCTACGTCAGCGTTTTTTTTTGAGCGGCCTTCGTATGCCGCGCGCTTTTCAGCGATCAAGGCCAGCTGGGCATCGCTCAGTTCTGGGTCGAAGATCAAGCCGATCGACTTCATGTGTTCTTCGACCACCGAGCCGATCTCGGCCACGATGCTCGGCATGTAGACACCGCCGGCTTTGAAATAGCCGCCGCGCGGGTCGAACACCGCCTTCATTTCTTCCACCAAGAAGGTCACGTCGCCGCCCTTACGGAAGACCGCCGAAACGATGCGGGTGATGGCGACAATCCACTGGAAGTGCTCCATGTTCTTCGAGTTGATGAACAGCTCGAAGGGACGGCGCAGCTCGTGCTCGGTGCCGGGATTCAGCACGATGTCGTTGATGGTCACGTACAGCGCGTGCTCGAACAGTGGCGACTTGATCTTGTACGTGGCGCCAATCAGCGATTCCGGGCGCTCGACGCGCTCGTGCATCTGAATGATTTCAGCCTGCGGCAGGGCCTTCGGCGTGGCAGCGACCGGCGCCGGGCTGGCGGCCTTGTCATCCTGCGAGGCGACGCTGTACGCCTTAATTTTCTGAGTGATCTTGATGGCCATGCCGACGCTCCTGCGGGTGGTGCTTAACGCTGTTGTGAGTGAGTGAATGAATCATCCGGCCCCCGCCGCGAGGGCGGGGGTGGTCCGGGCCCGCTGCGCCGATTAACGGCGCGCAGTTTTCTTCGCGACTTTCTTGACGACTTTCTTCGGCGCTGCTTTCTTTCCGGCTGCTTTCTTGGCCGGCGCTTTCTTGATCACCGTCTTGACGACGGCTTTCGTCACCGCAGCATTTCGAAGAGTGACCTTCTTCGACACCACTTTCTTCGCCGCCGTTTTCTTGACTGCGGCCTTTTTGGCTGCGGGCTTCTTCACCGGCGCTTTCTTGGCTGCTGCCTTCTTCGGTGCTGCTTTCTTCGCCGCCGGCTTCGCGCCGAACTTCGACTTCGCGTTCTTCACCGCAGCGTCTACCGACTTCTTCGCGGCGGCCACTTTCTTCTTGGCGTCGCCAACGGCTTTTTTAACGGCGCGACCGGCCGGCGATTTTTCCGCCTGCTTCATTCGCGACTTTGCGGCTTTTTCAACTTTGGCCACTTCGGCCTTGGCCTTCTTCATCATCGGCGCGGCTTTAGCTTTCGCCTCGCCGACCATCGCTTGCGCTTTTTCGCTGACCGCGTCCATCGCGTGCGCGATCGTGCTGGTCACACCGTTGCCATTGCTCATGGAACCACTCCAGATAGGGTGCAGCGTCCGCGTGCGTTG
>JBBQIA010000181.1:0-4667 GCA_038324485.1 Lysobacterales bacterium | reverse complement strand
CCATCACGATGCCGAAACCCGCCAGCAAGGACACCGCCGACGTACCGCCGTAACTGAGCAGAGGCATGGGTACGCCGACGACCGGCAGCAGGCCCGCCACCATGCCGGCATTGACGATCACGTAGACCGAAAACGTGAGGGCGAGCGCGCCAGCCAGAAGGCGGCCATAGGTGTCGCGAGCCTGCGAGGCCAGCCAAAGCGCACGCGTGATCACCAGCAGGTACAGGCCCAGCAACACCACGACGCCGAGCCAGCCGAACTCCTCGGCAAAGACGGCGAACACAAAGTCAGTGGTGTGCTCCGGCAGGAAGTCCAAATGCGCCTGCGTGCCCTCACCCCAGCCCTTGCCGCTCAGGCCGCCCGAACCAATCGCGATCTTCGACTGGATGATGTTCCAGCCCTCGCCCAGCGGGTCGGATTCTGGGTCGAGAAAGGTAAAAACGCGCGCCTTCTGATAAGGCATCAGGAACTGCCAGCCCACCGGCAGTGCCGCGAGGCCCAAGCCTGCGAACAGCCCAATACGCCACCACGCAATACCCGCCAAAAACACGGCAAACACGCCCGATGCGCCAACCAATAATCCGGTGCCCAAGTCGGGTTGAAGAATGGTCAGTCCGACCGGTAAGGCGATGATGGCGGCGGTGATTCCTAGGCTGCGCCAATGCGGCGGCAGCACGGCCTGATGCAGAAACCACGCCACCATCATCGGTACGCTCAACTTCAGCAGCTCGCCGGGCTGCAGGTAGAACACCCCAAGGTCCAGCCAAAGATTGGCGCTGCGCCCGGAGCCCACCACAAACACCAAACCCAGCAGCATCAAGCTGCCGAGGTAGGCCAGCGGGGTCCACTGCCGCAGGGTGTTCGGCGACAGGCGCGACAAGGCGACTAAAGCGCCCAGCCCCACCGCGAATCGTGCGCCCTGCTTCCACACGGCGGCCGCGTCGCCGCCGGCGCTGGCCTGCACCACCAAGCTGATCCCCATGATGGCCAGCAAACCCAGCATCAGCGGCCCGTCTAGCTTGTCCAGCCATCGCCATGCGAAGCCGGCCAAGGGGCGAAGCAAGGCATTCACGGCGGCGTGTCCGCAGCAACGACGACCGGAGGACTTTCCGGAGCCGGCCCCATCCACGCGTCGAAAATGCGCCGCGCCACCGGAGCCGCGGCGCCCGAACCGGAGCCGCCGTGCTCAACGATCAGGGCCAAGGCAATCGTCGGCGTTTCGGCCGGCGCGAAGCCCACGAACAGCGCCTGATGCCGCAGGTGATAGGGCAAGTCTTTCGGGTCGAGGCGCTCGGTGCCTTGGCGACTAATGCGCTGTGCCGTGCCGGTTTTTCCGGCCATGCGATACCACGCGCCTTCGGCCGCCCGACGAGCGGAACCCATGGGCCCGTGCATCGTGGCCACCAGCCCTTCATCGACCGCCGCTAAGTCGGCCGGGTTGCGAATGATTTGGCGCGCCGGCGGCTGCGGCATCGGCACGCGCGGCTCGCCGAAGCCGGCCTGCGTGGCCCGCACCAGATGCGGGCGACGAATGGCGCCGCCACCGGCCAACATGGCCGTGCCCTGCGCCAACTGCAGGGGCGTCACCACCCAGAAGCCTTGGCCAATGCCGGTGATGACGGTCTCGCCGGGAAACCAGACCTGCTTGAAGCGCGCCTGCTCCCATTCCCTTGAGGGCAGCACGCCGGAGACCTCGCCGGTGAGGTCGATGCCGGTCGGTGCACCGAAACCCATCTCAGCGAAGTCGGTGCTGATGCGGTCGATGCCCAGTTTCATCGCCAAGTCGAAGTAGTAGGTGTTGACCGACTGCGCCAGCGACTCGCTCAGATTGATCGTTCCGTGCCCGCCCTCACGCCAGTCGCGGTATTCCCGCGCCTGACCGGGCAGGCGATACGCGCCGGTCGAGAAGACCGTGGACTCGGGCGTAATCACGCCCTCCTTCAAACCGGCCAAGGCCATGAAGGGCTTGATCGTCGAGCCCGGCGGAAACCCGCCCAAGACATTGCGATTGAACAGCGGGCGCGCCACGTTGTCGTTCAAGCCGCGATAGTCAGCAAACGAAATGCCGCCGACGAATAAATTCGGGTCGTAGCTGGGCAGGCTGACCATGGCGAGGATCTCGCCGCTCGCGGGGTCGATGGCAACGGCCGCGCCGTGCTGACCCTCGAAGGCCGCCACCATGGCCTCTTGCAAGCGAATATCGACGCCAAGATGCAGGTCCTCGCCGGGCCGCGCGTCGTGGCGACGCAGCACCCGCAGCGGACGGTTCTCGACGTTGGTCTCCACTTCTTGATATCCCACGTCGCCGCGCAGCCGCGACTCGTAGTGCCGCTCTAGGCCCGTTTTGCCGATGTGCGGCAGGGCCGCAAAACGCGATTCGCCGCGGGCATTCATCGCGTCCAAGTCGTCTTGGTCGATGCGGCCGACATAGCCAACGATGTGCGCGGCGAGATCGCCAAAGGGGTAGCGCCGCGTCAGATAAGGCACGACTTCAACGCCCGGAAACCGATGGCGATCCACGGCCAAACGCGCTAACTCTTGCTCGTCGAGCGTCAGCTTCAGCGGAATGGGCTTGAATCGCCGCGAACCCTTGCGGGCGTTTTCAAAGCGTCGCAGCTCGTCGTCGGAGACCGCGACCAGGGCCTTTAGCTCGGTGAGCAGGGTGGCCATGTCCTCCACGCGCTCGGGAACAATGTCGAGCCGGTAGGCCGGTGCGTTATCCGCCAGCAGGACGCCGTTGCGGTCGTAGACCAAGCCACGGGCCGGAACGATGGGCTCAAGCCGGATGCGATTTTCGTCGGAACGGGTGCTGTAGGCCTCGTGCTGCTGAATCTGCAGACGCCAGTAGCCGATGCCCAAAGCCAGCAGAGCAAGACCGACGGCCAGCGCCGACAGCATGGCGCGCGCGCGAAATTGCTCGCCTTCGGCCGCAGCGTTGCGCACCGGACGCAGACGCCAGCGCTTCACCGCCCGCCTGCCCGCTCGCGATTGCGCAGACGAAGACCGTCCAGCAGCAAAAACAGCCAGGGCCACAGGGCCACGCCCACCAGCGGCGCCAAGACCGTGCCCCAAGCTGGCCAGCCGGCTCCGGCAATCAGCCGAATGGAGCTCAGCAAGGCCAAGTCATTGAGCAGCAGCAAGCCCAGCGCGGCCGACTGTTGCCACAGGGGAAAAAATCGAAGCTGGGCGCGAAAGCGCTGCACCAGATACACCAAGACCGCCATGCGCAGCGCCTGCTCGCCGAGCAGGGTGCCGGCGGCCACGTCGGCCAGCAGGCCGAAACCCCAAGCGAGGGCGATACCGCCGCGATTCGGCGACTCCAGCGCCCAATACACCAGCACCAGCGCCAAGACGTGCGGTCGCATGGTATCGATCGGCGTAGGCAAGGGCAGTACCAAGAACAGCAATCCCGTTAACAGGCTGCCGAACGTGAGCCAAAGCGGCGCCTGACGATTCACTCGCGCACCTGCGCAGTCGGCGGCTCGCCGTTTTGCGACGCATCCACGGTGGGTTCGGGGTCGCGATAGTCGGGCGGAATCGGCGGCCCCACTTCGATGTCGATTTCGCCGCGCATCACCAGCAGCACCTCAAGCCCGCGGTCGAGCCGGGCGGCTGGCGTCACCTCCGCACTCAAGAACAAGCCCGTCTCGTCCAGCGCCACGCGGCGCACCGTGCCGACCGCAAAGCCCGCCGGAAAGCGGCCGCCGATGCCCGAGGTCACCAGCAAATCGCCCTCGCGAATGTCGGCCGACTGCGGAATGTTTCCCGCACGAAGGGTGTCGGTGGCGCCGGTGCCTGAGGCCACCAGCCGCAGGCCCGTGCGCACCAACTGCACCGGTACGGCATGGCTGGCGTCGGTCAGCAGCAGGGCGGTGGCCCCATGCTCGGATACGGAAACGACTTGGCCCAGCATGCCGCCAGCGTCGATCATCGCCTGACCCACCTCGACGCCTTCGGCTGCGCCACGATCCAGCCGCACGCGCTGACGCCAAGGGTCAAGGTCTACGCCAACGATGCCTGCCATCTGCACCGCCAAGCGGTAGTCGCCCTGCCCGCCCAGCAGGGCCCGCAGGCGCTGATTTTCGCGAGCAACAGCCTCTAATCGGGCCAACTGGGCGTCACGCAACTGAAGTTCGCGCCGGAGGTTGACGGTGTCCTCTGCAAGGGTCTGCTGAAGGCTAAGACGCGTGTCGGCCCAGTTCCACATCACCGAAGGCAAAGCCGCCAAACGCCAAACCGGCTCGACCAGCGTCGACAGCGCGCTGCGCACCCGAGGCGACAGGTCGCCGCGGAAGTCGGCCACCATCAACACCGCAGACAAGGCGATACAGGCCAGCAGCGGCAGAGTGCCGGCGGCGGTTTCGGAGAGCTTGGGTGCTGGCGAACCGGCGTGAATCACGATGTCGAGAGGATCGCCCGCGCTGTGCCGATCACTCCGGCGAGAAGAACTCGTTGCCCGTCATGTCGATCAGTTCCAGCGCGCGACCGCCACCCCTAGCCACGCAGGTGAGTGGGTCATCGGCCACGTGCACGGCTAGGCCCGTCTCTTCCGAGAGCAGCTTGTCGAGGTCGGTCAACAGGGCGCCGCCACCGGTCAAAACGATGCCGCGCTCGGCCACGTCGGCGCAGAGTTCCGGCGGGGTTTGCTCCAGCGCCTGCTTCACGGC
>JBBQIA010000180.1:0-4688 GCA_038324485.1 Lysobacterales bacterium | reverse complement strand
AAGGCCGCGGCGTAAGCGCTCGCCAGGGGACAGGGACAGCATCATGGCGACCTTCAAGCTGGAACTCGTCAGCCCCGAGAAGCTTTTGTTGAGCCGCGCGGTCGAAATGGCCGTGCTGCCGGCGGCGGAAGGGGAGATGGGAGTGCTTCCCGGCCATGCGCCGATGATCGTGACACTGCGTGGCGGCGTGATCGCCGTGACCGATGGCGGTCAGGTGACCGAACGCCTGTTCGTCGCGGGCGGCTTCGCCGAGGTGACTCCGGAGCGCTGCACGGTATTGGCCGATGAGGCCATCCCGGTCGGTCAACTCTCCAAGGCAGCCGCCGAGGCCCGCGTGCAGGCGGCGGAAGCTGCCTATTCCGCGGCCGCGATGGACACGCCCGAGCACCGCGATGCGGCCATGGATAAGCTGCTCACCGCCCGGGCCATGGTCATGGCGGCCGAAGCCGCCTGACAGGGGTAAGTGCGCGTCTTCCCGCCGAGGAGTTGCGCATCCATGCAGCGACGAAGCCTTCTGGCACCTGTGTTATCGATGCCTTTCCTGCCGCGGTTGGCGAGCGCGCAAGCCTTCGGACCTGGCAGCGCGCCTGATCGGCCCCTGGCGGAGATCGCAGCCTCTCGCGGCTTCACCTTCGGGGTCGCCATCAAGGGCACCCAGCTTGCCGAGGAGCCCGGATTAGCGGCGCTCGTGGCCCTTGAGGCGGGGCTTCTTGTACCGGAGTACGAGGCCAAATTCGCGGCACTCCAGCCCGAACAGGGGCGCTTCGATCCCGCACCGCTGAATGCGGTGTTGAATTGGGCGCAGGCTTTCCGCAAACCGGTGCGTGGGCACGCGCTCGTCTGGCACCAGGACCTGCCGGATTGGGCGCGAACGGCACTGGCAGATGGCGCAACCCGCGCCCACGCCGTGATGGTCGCGCATTTCGACTTCGCGCTGACGCTGGCGCGCCGCCAGATTCGCGATTGGGATGTGGTGAACGAACCGATCGCCAACCCGCCCGGCTCGGATGTGCCTGAGCCGCCCGGCAATGCTGGCGACCTTCGCGATACGCCTTGGCTCCGCGCGCTCGGCCCCGACTATGTGGCGCTTGCCTTCCGCGAGGCCCGCGCCCGCGACGCCACGCTGCGCCTCACGCTGAACGACTACGGCGTCGAGGCCGACACACCAGCGGCGGCGGAGAAGCGGCGGCGCCTGCTGCGGCTGCTGACTTCGCTGCGGGCACGTAACGTGCCGATTGATGCCGTGGGCATCCAGGCGCATCTGCAGATGCGCGAAGCCTTCCGGCCCGACGTCTTCCGCGATTTCGTTCGGCAGATCAGGGCACTCGACCTCCAGGTGCTCATCACCGAGCTCGACATGCGCGAGAACCGCCCACCGATGGGCACCTATGCCGAGCGTGACCTGGCAGTGGCGCATCGCGTCCACGCCTTCGCCAGCAGCGCCTTCGAGGGTGGGGCGCGCACGCTGCTGACCTGGGGCCTCAGCGATCGCTGGACCTGGCTGCAACGCGAGCTTGCTGTCGCCATGCCGACCGGCGAGGTGCATCGCGGCCTACCCTTTGACTGGGAGCTCAATCGCAAGCCCATGTGGCGCGCTCTTGCCCGCGCTTTTCTCGGCCAGTCGGCCGGCTGAACCCGATCAGGCGCGGGCACCGCGCCACAGGCGGGAAGCCACGGGCAACAGCAGCCCCAGGAGCGTGACGGCGATCAGCGACATCGCGATGGGCCTTGCCAGGAGTTGCGTCAGGTCGTCGCCGAAGATCAGCAGTGATTGCTTCAGCGTCTCCTCCACCATCCCGCCCAGCACCAGGCCCATGATGAGTGGTGCCGGCGAAAAGCCGGTGCGGCGGAACACCAGCCCGACCACGCCCGCGACCAGCATGATCACCACGTCGCCCATCGATTGGTTCGGCCCGTAGGCACCGATGATCGACAGCGCGAAAACAGCCGGCCACAGGATTGCCGGCGGGATCAAAGAAATGCGCGCGAACAGCCGCGCCATGCTCAGCCCCATCACCAGGTAGAACAGGTTTGCTGCCAGCATCGAGGCGAAGACGGCATAGAGCAGCGTCGGCTGCTCCGTGAACAGATGCGGCCCGGGCCGCACGCCCTGCACGATCAGTCCGGCGAGGATGATGGCCGTTGTCGCGCTGCCCGGGATGCCGAGCGCCAGCGTCGGCACCATCGAACCACCCACGGCCGCATTGTTCGCCGCCTCGGGCCCGGCCACGCCTTCGATGCTGCCATGGCCGAATTCATGCTTGTGCTTGGACCAGCGCCGCGTTTCGTTATAGCCGATCAGCGCCGCGGTGGTGGCGCCAAGCGCGGGCAGGGCGCCGATGAAGGTACCGATGACGCTGCCGAGCCAGATGGAGCGGTTGCATTTCTTCATCTCGGCCCAGCCCGGAATTCGGGCGGCATCCAGGCTCATGATCTTTGCCTTTTTGGCCCGGCGTACGGCCTGGTCGAGCATCTCGCCCATCGCGAAAAGGCCGATCAGCACAGGCACGAAGCCGATTCCGTCGGACAGTTCCGAGATGCCGAAGGCGTAGCGCTCCACCCCGGTTGTCAGGTCCATGCCGACGGTCGCGATCAAAACGCCAAGCGCGGCGGCCATCAGGTTCTTCAGCGCGCTGTCGCCGCCAATCGCCGCGCACATCGACAATCCGAACAGCGCGAGCGCGAAGTATTCCGGCGGCCCAAAGGA
The DNA here is from genome assembly GCA_038324485.1 of Lysobacterales bacterium. Taxonomy (GTDB): domain Bacteria; phylum Pseudomonadota; class Gammaproteobacteria; order Xanthomonadales; family Xanthomonadaceae; genus Silanimonas. The sequence goes on along the minus strand of JBBQIA010000180.1, from coordinate 1,981 downwards.
ATAGGCGGCCTTGGCAAGCATCGGCGCCGCGAAAATCAATACGATAACGGAGAAAATGCCGCCGATGGCGGAGGATATGGCGGACATACCCAGCGCCAGCCCCGCCTGGCCCTTCTCCGCCATCTTGTAGCCTTCGAGTGCGGTTGCGCTGGCCGAGGGATCGCCCGGCGCATTCACCAGGATGGCGGTGATGGAGCCGCCGAAATTCGCCGCGCAATAGATTGCGCCGAGAAAGCAGATCGCGGGGATCGGCCCCATCGTGATCGTCAGCGGCAGCAGCAGCGCGATGGTGGTGCTGCCCGAAATGCCGGGCAGGGCGCCGACGAAGATGCCAAGCACGGTGCCCAGCAGCACCATGAGCATGACATAGGGATCGAACAGGATCGCCATGCCACCGAGGAAAGCGTCCATGGATCAATAGCCCAGGGCGGCGCCGAGCCAGCCGCTCGGCAGCGTCAATTTGAAGAGTTTCGCGAAGATAAGCCAGATTCCAAGTGTCAGGCCCAACGCGTTCATGATGAGCAGCCGCAAGCTGGTATCGCCCCAGATCCGTCCGACGACGACCAGGAAAAGCGGGATCGCCCCGAACAGGCCGATGATCGCCATCACCGGCAAAAATAGCGCCGCGACGCCGAAAATCGCCCAGGCGCCGCGGCCGATCGAGGGCACGTCCTCCTGCGTGTAGGGCGCGGCCGGGGTGAACGCGAGCAGCCCGGCGAAGCCAAGGAGAACAAGGCAGATCAGGCGCGGGAACTCCACCGCTCCAAGGCCGGGCAGGCCGGGCGGCACCTCGTCGAAGCTCCAGGTGCCGGCAAAGGCGATCAGCGCCACCGCCGCCACCGTGGCGGCGATCGCGTGGTTCGGGTTCCGGCCGCTTGTCATCCCCGCAGCAGGCCGAGCGATTGCAGCGCCTCCCGCCCATCCGTGTTGAAGGCGGCGAGTTGCGCCGCCCAGGCCTCTCGGCCCGCGACGCTGTTCGTCGCCTGGCCGGAGTTTTCCAGGTAGCCGCGGAAGATCGGCCCCGACATGGCGCGGATCAGCCCTTGCTCGAGCCGCGCCACGCGATCCTCCGGCGTGCCCTTGAACACCACGAAGCCGCGCACCGTGGAGGCTGTGGTGTCGATGCCGAGTTCCTTGCCTGTCGGCAGATCGGGATAGGCGGCGAGCCGGCTTTCGGTCAGGGCGATCAGGGGGCGGAGCTCGCCGGCGCGAAGCTGCGCGTCGGCCTCGCTCGGGTTCACCACCGCCGTGTCGATGTTGCCGCCGACGAGGTTGATCACGATATCCCCGCCGCCGCGGAAAGGCACCAGCGTCGGCCGGGTGATCCCGGCGGCGCGGCCGAAGGCGAAGATCGCAACATGATCGACGCCGCCGACATGCGTGCCGCCGAAGCGCAGCGAGCGTTGCTTGCCGGCGTTCACCAGGTCCGCCGGTGTGCGGAAGGGGCTGTCGCGGCGCACCAGCAGCAGTTGTGGGTCATCCGTGGCGCGGGCCAGGGGGATCAGATCCGCGAATTGCGGCAGATTCGGGTTGCGCAGCATCGTCAGCAGATGCGTCTGCGTGATCAGCGCGATGGTGTGCCCATCCGCCGGCTTCGAGGCGAGGTATTGCAGCGCCTGCGCGCCGCTGCCGGCCGTGCGGTTCACTACGGTGAACTCGACTTTGAACTCGCCCGGCACCTGCACCATCATCATGCGCGCGGTGATGTCGGTGCCGCCGCCGACGCCGGCGTGGGTCACGACCTCGATGGTGCGCTCAGGGAAGGTGGCCTGCGCGCGAAGGCTAGTCGGCGCCGCGAGTGCGGCGGTGAATACCGAGGCGCTGCCGAGGAAGCCGCGACGGCCCTGGTTCGATGGATGACTCATTTTTCTCTCCCTTGGATGCCGCTTGCTGCGGCTGAGTGGCGTCGGTCGCCCGAAAGCGGCGCTTGCCGCCGACGATGTGGGCCTCGCCGGCCGCGCGCGCCGCCTCGACGTCGCCC
>JBBQIA010000179.1:0-4694 GCA_038324485.1 Lysobacterales bacterium | reverse complement strand
CTGAAGATTCCGCTGATCGGCGGACTGGTGCGACGCAAAGTGCTGAAGGGCCTTGGGCTTGATCAATGCGTTTACGCCGGCGGTGGCGCGGCGCCGATGCCGCCGGAAATGCTGCGCTGGTACAAGCGATTGGGTCTCGAAATTCTGGAGGCTTACGGCATGACCGAAAACTGCGGCGTGAGCCACACCAATGTGCAAGGTCAGCAGCGCATCGGCACGGTGGGCCCGGCCTATCCGGGTGCCGAGGTGCAGCTCGACCCGCAGACGCATGAAGTGCAGGTGCGCTGCTCGTGGAACATGCTCGGCTACTACCGCGACGAGGCCGCCACTGCGGCCGCATTCACCGCAGACGGATTTCTGAAAACCGGCGACAAAGGCGCGATGGATGCCGAGGGCTGCCTGAAGATCACCGGGCGGGTGAAAGACAACTTCAAAACCAGCAAGGGCAAGTACGTCGCGCCGGCCCCGATTGAAGAAGCCCTCTCCGCCCTGCCCCTGCTGGAAGGCTGCGTGGTGGCCGGCGCCAATTTGGCGCAGCCGGTGGGCTTGGTGATGCTGGGCGCTTCGGCCTTGGCTCGCGCGGCCAGCGCGAGTGGCCGCCAAGAGGTTGAAGCCGCACTTGCCGCACACCTCGCCAAGGTGAACGCGGGGCTCGACAGCTATCTGCGGCTCGATGCCTTGGTGGTGGTGGGCGAGGAATGGTCGGTTGAAAACGGCGTGCTAACGCCGACGCTGAAGATCAAGCGCAATCGCATCGACGAGGTCTACGGCCCGCACTTCGAGCCGTGGCTGGCCAGCGGTCGCAAAGTCATCTGGGCAGAGCCGCTACTGACCTGATCATCAGCCGCGGCTGACCTACGCGCCGGCCGCAGCGCGCCGCAAGGAACGGAGTGCGCACGCCCCATGCGGCTGCGAGACTGTGCACATGCCCACCGCTCCCGCCGCCGATGACACTGCACGCCTGGTCGCCCTCGCCCGCCGCTTGGTGACGCACGCTGACGAGGCTTGGCCGCTGGCCAAGATGGCGGCGGACTTTGGGCTGTCGCCTTCGGCATTCCAGCGCCGCTTCGTCGCACTGGTCGGGGTCTCGCCGAAGGCCCTGCAAGACGCCGCGCGTCTAGGTCGTTTGAAAGCCACGTTGAAGTCGGGCGGGTCGGTGACCGACGCCATCCTCGAAGCCGGATTCAGTTCGCCCAGCCGAATCTACGGCGAAGCCCAACGCAATCTCGGCATGACGCCCTCGACCTATCGCGCCGGCGGCGCAGACGAGACGATCGACTGGGCCTGCCGCGCGACGCGGCTTGGCCTCTTGCTGATGGCGGCCACCGAACGCGGCGTGTGCTTTGCGCAATTCGGCGACAGCGAAACCGCGCTGGCCGAGACCTTGGCGAACGAGTTTCCGAAAGCGCGGCTGCGGCGCAGTGCCGCTGACGACAACACCATCCAGCCCACGCTTGCCGTCGCCGACGGGCACGACGCGCCGCCGCATGCGCCGCTCAATGACTGGATCGACGCGCTGAACGCGCACCTTTCCGCCTCGGCGCCCGCGCCAACCCTGCCGCTCGACCTTCGCGGCACGGCCTTCCAAATGCGCGTCTGGCGTTTCTTGCAGGGCATCCCTCTCGGCACGACGTGCCGCTATGCCGATGTGGCCGCGGGCATCGGGTCACCGAAGGCCACACGCGCCGTGGGCAGCGCCTGCGGCGCCAATCGCGTGGCCGTGTTGGTGCCCTGTCACCGCGTGTTGCGCGGTGACGGTGGACTGGGCGGCTACCGCTGGGGCATCGACCGCAAGCATTCCCTGCTTGCGGCCGAGTCCTCTGCAAGCCTCTGAGACACTGCATTCCAGCGCGAAGAACCAGTCCTGCGCCTGCGGCACTTATACTCAACGGCTGCATTCCTGCCCGCTGTCCCCCTGAAGGCCCATGGCCGACGTTCAGACCGTCCCCGCGCTGGAGATCCACGATCTCCGCAAAACCTACGACAACAAGACCGAAGCCCTGAAGGGCGTGTCGCTCACCGTGCAGCCGGGCGACTTCTTCGCCCTGCTCGGGCCGAACGGCGCCGGCAAGAGCACGATCATCGGCATCGTCAGCTCGCTGGTAAACGCCAGCAGCGGCACGGTGTCGATCTTCGGCGTCGACCGCTTCAGCCGCCGCGAGGACGCGATGCGCCTGCTGGGTCTGGTGCCGCAAGAAATCAACTTCAATATGTTTGAAAAGCCCTTCGACATCTTGGTGAACTACGCCGGCTTTTACGGCGTGCCGCGCGCCGAGGCCGAGGCCCGCGCCGAAACGCAGCTGAAGCTGGCGTTTCTGTGGGAGAAGGCGCACGTCATGAGCCGCACGCTGTCGGGTGGCATGAAGCGCCGCCTGATGATTGCCCGCGCCATGATGACCAACCCGCGCTTGCTGATCCTCGATGAGCCCACGGCCGGCGTCGACATCGAGATTCGTCGCGGCATGTGGAAGCTGCTGAAAGAGATCAACGCCGAAGGCACGACGATCATTCTGACCACGCATTATTTGGAAGAGGCCGAAAACCTCTGTCGCAACCTTGCCATCATCGATAAGGGCGTGATCGTGGCCCAAGGCCCGATGCGGGAACTGCTGGCCAAGCTGGATGTAGAGGGCTTTTTGTTCGACATCGCTGGCACGCTGCCGGCCACTCTGCCGAGCATTGAGGGTGTCACCTTGAGCATCGAGAACGACCACACGCTGCTGGTCGAAATGCCCCGCGACATGGACTTGAACCGCGTGTTCGCGCGCTTCGCTGAAGCCGGCATCTGCGTGCGCTCGATGCGTAATCAGGCGAATCGCTTGGAAGAATTGTTCTTGCGCCTCACCGGCGACCACGGAGTGACGGCATGAGCGCGTCCAACACGGCGATCAGCGCCGGCAATCCAAACTGGACGGCGTTCCGCACCATCCTGCGCCGCGAAGTGACGCGCATCGTGCGCATCTGGGCGCAGACCTTGGTGCCGCCCGCCATCACGATGACCCTGTACTTCCTGATCTTCGGCAAGCTGATTGGCAGCAAGATCGGCAACATGCAGGGCTTCAGCTATATGGACTTCATCGTGCCGGGCTTGGTGATGATGTCGATCATCCAAAACGCCTACGGCAACATCAGCTCCAGTTTTTTCGGCGCGAAGTTTGGCCGCCACATTGAAGAGTTGCTGGTGGCCCCGCTGCCGAACTGGGTGATTTTGGGTGGCTACGTGGGCGGCGCGGTGCTGCGCGGGGTAGCGGTGGGCGCCATGGTGCTGCTGGTGGCGATGCTGTTTACCAAGGTTCGCGTGCACGACTGGGCCGTGACATTAAGCACCGTGCTGCTGGGCGCGGTGATCTTCTCGCTGGCGGGCTTCGTTAACGCCGTTTACGCCAAGAAGTTCGACGACATCGCGATCATCCCCACCTTCGTGCTTACCCCGCTGACCTACCTGGGCGGCGTGTTCTATTCGGTGAGCCTGCTGCCGCCGTGGGCGGAAGCCGCGACGCACGCCAACCCGATCTTCTACATGGTGAATGCGTTCCGCTACGGCCTGCTGGGCACCGGCGCCACCGACGTGCCGCTGTGGACGGCCTATGCCGTGATGGGCGGCTTCGTGGTCGGCCTGACGTGGCTGGGTCTGTGGCTGCTGAATCGGGGTGTGGGATTGCGCAGCTGAGTGAGCGTCCGATTCAAACGAATGCGTGAGGATCGTTGCGGGCTTGGCTAAACTCCGGCCTGCTCTGTTAACGATCCGGGTCCCATGTACCAAGTATTCAAAGCGTCGCCGGACTTTGCGGACCACGACCGCCGCCCCTTTCAATTCAGCCACTCGCTAAGCAATCATCCGGCGCTTTCGCTGGAGCACCTTGCCGAAATTTTGCCGAGCTATGGCCCGAGCCAGGCTTACTTCTCGGGACGCCGCATGCGTCGCGATGAAGATTTCTTCAGTGCCATCTCCGGCGAGCGTGAAGGCAGCACGGCCCGCGAGTTGATTGATCGGCTGCACCAAGGCGACGGCTACATCATGATCCGCGAGCCGGAAACGCATCCGGCGCTGCGCGAAGTTCATGAACTCTTGGTCGCAGACATTGAGCACGGACTGCGCGAGCGCGGGATGGGACCGCAGGCGCATGACGCGCGTTCCTACATCTTTATTTCATCGCCAGGCAGCGTGACGCCTTTTCATTTTGATCGGGCCTCGAACTTCCTGCTGCAGATTCGTGGCCGCAAGCAAGTCACCGTATTCAAACCTTGGGATGCGCGAGTGATCTCGGATCTGGAGTACGAGAAGCACGTTTCTGGCGCACCGCAAGCGGTCGCCTATAAAGCCGAAAGCGAGCCACTGGGCACCTGCTTCGACTGCAAGCCGGGCGACGCCCTGCATATTCCGTTCGTTGCTGGTCATCACGTCGTCAACGGTCCGGATGAGGTGTCCGTGACTCTATCGGTGTTCTTCAACCACCCGCGGACACTGCGTCAACTCAACGCCCTGAAGTACAACCATCGCGCACGAAAGCTGCTCGCGCCGCTTGGGCTAGCCCCCCTCCCGGTGGGCCGCTTTGATGCGCTGGATGCGTACAAAGCGATGCTCAGCACGAGCTTTGATCGGATTCGACGCAACGGCTGAGCACTAGGGGTTCGTGCAGGGCGATGCCTTAGTCCAGCCCAGCTAAGCCGAAAAATGCACGCGCCGTGGCCGT
>JBBQIA010000178.1:0-4711 GCA_038324485.1 Lysobacterales bacterium | reverse complement strand
AATGGTGTTGATCTCGCCGTTGTGCGCCAGATGCCGGAAGGGTTGCGCGAGCGGCCAGCGCGGCGAGGTGTTGGTTGAAAAGCGCTGATGCACGATGACGCAGGTCGAGGCCATCGCCGGGTGCATCAAGTCGGGGAACAGCAGGGGCAGGCGCTCGGGAATCACCATCGCCTTGAAGCCGATGCTGTCGGCCGACAGCGTCACGATGTAGCCGGCGTCGGAGTCACCCAAGGCCATGTCGGCGCGACGGCGCGCCACAAACAGCGCGCGGCGAAACTCGGCGTCGCCGAGCGGTGCGGCTGGCGCAACAAACAGCTGCTCGATGTGCGGTCGGCGCGCGTCGGCGACCGGGCCGCAGGCGTCCAAATTCAGCGGCACGCGCCGCCAGCCGGCCACGATCAAGCCGCTTTCGCGCGCGGCATCGCTGATTTTTTGCCGCGAGGCCTGCGCCTGCGACACGTCGCGCGGCAGGAAAACCAAACCCGAGGCGAACTGTCGCGGCAGCGCAATGCCGATGTCGGCCGCGCAGGCCGCCAGCCACGCCGCTGGGCGCTGCAGCAGCACGCCGGCCCCGTCACCCGAAGCGCCGTCGGCAGCCATCGCGCCGCGATGCGACATGCGCTTTAAGGCATCCAGCGCCAGATCGATGTGGCGGCGTTTCGGCACGCCATCGAGCGAAGCAATCAGGCCGAAGCCGCAGGCATCGTGCTCATACGACGGGTCATAAAGGCCTTCAACGGCCTCATCGCGTCGCGCTGATTCCATGGCCGTGTTAACGCCCTCGTGCATGTTCTCGATTCCCCTGCAGTGATTGGGCCAACGGACGTGACGTTCGACTTCAACACGCGGGTCTAGAGTCGAAACTCCAACCCGTTGCGAATGAAACCGAAATCAAGGGCGCAGAGCGGCCTTTGCAGCGGACACGGCGGCCTCAGCCCAGAGCGCGTAAAGCGCGCCCGACGGATGCAGGCCATCTTCGGCCAGCATCGCCACCTCGCCGCCGCGTTCGCGGCTGATGGCGGCGGTATCGACAAAGCGCGCACCGCGCTCAATGGCGATGCGCGCAGCGGACGCGTTGAAGGAATCCAGCTGCGTCGCAATCTGCTCGCGGTCGCGGCCGGACTGCATCGCGAAGGGCGTCACGCCCCAATCTGGAATGGCCAGCACGATTACCCGGCCGGGCTCGCCGCCGGCGTAGCCGATGGCGCGCTCCAGCAATGCGCTGAACTGGGCCTCATATTCCGCCAGCGATCGGTCGCGGTACTGGTTGTTGACGCCAATCAGCAGTGACACGAGCGCATGGTCATCGGCAATGGGCAGCGGCGCATCGACCACATCGATGCCGGCGTCGAGTTCGTCGGTCGTCCAGCCAGTTTTCGCGATAATCCGCGGGTCGTTAATCGTGAGGCCCGCAGCGCGCAGCTGGGCGGCCAGCTGGCGCGGCCAGCGATCGGCTTCGGGCACGCCTTCGCCGATGGTGTAGCTGTCGCCGAGGGCCAAAAAGCCGTTGCGGCTGGTCGCGTCGGTGGGCGTGGCCAGGGTCGATGGCGACAGAACGCTGAGCATCATCATGGCCATCACCTCACGCCACATGGCGCGCACCGCCGCGTTCGGCGTAGGCGTTGAGTGCGCGCTCGATGCGTCGGAATACTTCGGTGATGTCCGCGGCCTCGGGCAGCAGGGTCACTCTGAAGTGATCGCGGTAGCGCACGTTGAAACTGCTGCCGGGAACGATCAGCACATGCTCGGTTTCCAGCAACTCCAGCGCAAATTGGTAGTCGTCGAAGTCGGGCAGGCGCGTGGTGTCGATCTTCGGAAACGCGTACAGCGCGCCCTGCGGGACCACCAGCGAAAGAAACGCGCTGTGACTCACGGCTTCGATCACCGCTTGGCGCGAGGCGTGCAGGCGACCGCCCGGTGCGGTCAAGGGCGAAATGGTGTCGCCGCCCGTCAGCGCGGCCTCGATGGCGAACTGCCCCGGCACGTTGGAGCAGAGTCGCAGCGCGCCCAGTAGGTCGAGTGCGTGGTGGTAATCACCGCTGCGCAGCGGGTCGCCAGACAGCACGGCCCAGCCCACCCGCCAGCCGCAGGCCCGATGCACTTTCGACAGGCCGCTGAAGCTCAAGCAAGGCACGTCACCGGCCAAGGGCGCTAAGGGCTGAAAGGTGTTGCCGTCGTAGAGGATGCCGTCGTAAATCTCGTCGGCCATCAGCAGCAGTCGGTACTTCGCGGCAATCGCCACCAGCTTTTCCAACAGCGCTTTCGGGTAGCTGGCGCCGGTCGGGTTGTTGGGGTTAATCAAGACCAGCGCGCGAGTTTTCGGGCCGATCAGGCGCTCGATTTCCTCCGGGTCGGGAAGAAAGTCGTTCTCGGCGCGGCAGTTGTAGTAGCGCGGGATGCCGTCATTGAGGATGGTGGCCGCGCTCCACAGCGGGTAGTCGGGGCTGGGCAGCAGCACCTCGTCGCCCAAATTCAGCAGGGCGCGCAGCGCGATGTCGATGAGCTCCGACACGCCATTGCCGATGAACACGCGCTCCGGCGTGACGTGCGGGGTGCCGCGCGCCGTGTAGTGCGCCGAGATCGCTTCGCGGGCCTGCGGCAGACCCTGCTGGTGCGTGTAGGGATCGGTGTTGGCGTTGTGGTCGGCAATCGCGCGCTGCAGGTGCTCTGGCGCGCGGAAGCCGAAGGCCCCCGGATTGCCGATGTTGAGCTTGATCAGCCGATGGCCTTGGCCCTCTAACTCTCGGGCGCGACGGGCGAGGTCGCCACGAATTTCATAGCGGACTTCGCGAAGGCGTTCGCGGGTGGCGAGGGTGTTGGAGAGCATGGGGCGAGTGCGGGCAATGGAAACCACGAGGGTAGCGCAAGCCTTTGCGAATGACGCACCCGCGTTGCTCGCCTCAGTCTGAGCTGCTTTCGCCCCGCCACAGGCCCGCGGCAGCCAGAGCGACGAAGCCCAGTTCCCACACCAGCGCATAGACGAAGAAGGGCACCCAGACACCGTCGACGGCAATGCCAAATAAGCGGCCCAGCGCGATGCCGAGGTTGCTGGCCAGCACCAGCCAAAGGCCTGGGCCCCGCCACGCCGGCTTGAAGGCGGCGGCGATGAGCAAGGCGCCGAGGCCCACCTCGAGCCCGCCGTAGAAGGCGCGGAACTCGGTGGCGGCGGGGTCGCCGGTGGCCGTGATGCCGATGGCGGCAAGCGGGCTGATCGGGTCGATCAGAAACCACGCGCCGAAGGCCAAAAACCCAAGGCCTGCAAGCAGCAGGACAACAATGCGAAAAGTATTCATTCGCGCAGGGTGCGCCCCCGCACATCAAGGCGGCGGGAAGCCCGCGTACACTTCCGCGGATGACGTGGACCCCCGAAGACTTCGACGCCGTGCGGCCCATGGGCTGGCGCGATGACGCCCCCGCCGCTCAGGCCTGCCGTGCCCTGCCCAAAGCCGAATTGGCCCGCGTGGTCGGCCAGCACCGCAATGCCTATGTGGTGGCCACGGTGCTGGACGAGATGCGCCGTGTGCAGCCGCCCGCCGCTTGGACGCGACCGCGTTTTCGCGCCGAAGACCGCGCCGTAGTGGGCGATTGGGTGCTGCTGGACGAGAAGGGCGAAGCCATCGTCACCCTGCTGCCGCGCCATGCTCTGCTGCGCCGTGCGGCCGCTGGCGACCATTACCAGCAGCAGCCGATTGCCGCGAACATCGACCACGTCTTGGTCATTACCGGGTTGGATGGCGACTTCAATCCCCGCCGCATCGAGCGCTACTTGCTGCTGGTGCAGGCCAGTGGTGCCGCGCCCGTGCTAGTGCTGACCAAGGCCGATTTGGCCGGCGATACGGCGTTTGATGCTGCCGATTTACTGCAGCCCCTCGTGGACAGCGGGTTCCCGCTGCACATCGTCAACGGGCTCGACCCGAAGAGCGTGGCGGTGCTGACGCCCTACTTGGGCCCGGGTCTCAGCTGCGTTCTGGTCGGCAGTTCGGGCGCCGGAAAGTCCACGCTCACCAACACCTTGCTCGGCCGCGAGCACATGAAGACCGCTGAAGTGCGCGGCAACGACTCGCGCGGTCGCCACACCACCACCTCCCGCGTTCTGCTGCCGCTGCCGCAAGGCGGCTGCCTGATCGACACGCCTGGCATGCGCGAACTGAAGCTGGTGGGCGAAGAAGACCTCGCCGATGGCGTGTTCGACGACATCGAAAAACTGGCGACGGAGTGCCGCTTCCGCGACTGTGCGCACATCAACGAACCGGGCTGTGCCGTGCAGGCCGCGCTGGACGCCGATGATTTGGACGAAGCGCGCTTAACGCACTACATGAAGCTGCGGGGCGAGCGCGACGCCGCCGCCGCGACGCTGGCGGCACGCCGTGCCGATGCGGCCAAGCCGCCCAAAGGTCCACGGCCAAAGCCGGGTGGGCGGGCGGGTCACGGAAGGCGTTGAGTGCTCAGTCGTCCTCGCCCGACAGCACGCGCTTCTGCATGGCGTCGAGGTAGGCGTCGGCTTCGGCCGTCGAGCTGAAAATTTCCGAGAACGGCACGGCTTTCACCAAATCAAAGACTTTGCGAATCTGCGGCTGCGGGTTGGCCACCACCACTTTGCCGCCGCGGCCGCCGAGCGCCTTGCGCGCGCGGAAGACAGTGCGCAGGCCGGCTGAACTGATGTAGTCGAGGTCGGAGAGGTCCAGCACTAGCAGCGTGATTGACGCGTCGG
>JBBQIA010000177.1:0-4783 GCA_038324485.1 Lysobacterales bacterium | reverse complement strand
TCCGTCGCCCATCGCACCTGCCCGCAATGCGGGCACTGCAATCCGGCCCCAGCACGCTTTAAGGCCGCGGAATGACGCTCTCGCCCGAGCTGCTCGTTAGCAACCTGCTGTCGCCCGTGGTGCTGGCCTTCGCGCTGGGCTTGATTGCACGCAGCCTGCGCAGCGACCTAACGATTCCCACCGCGATCCAAAGCTACCTCTCGATTTTCCTGCTGCTGGCCATCGGCCTGAAAGGCGGCGTGGCGCTGCGCAGCACGTCGATGGGCGAAGTGGCGATCTTGTTGGCGGTGACGGTGGTGGCGGGCTTAGTCACCTGCGCATCGGCCTATGCCTTGGCGCGCATGTGGCTCAAAGATGGGCCTTTGGAAGCCGGCGCGATTGCCGCGCACTTTGGGTCGGTGTCGGCGGTGACCTTCATCGCCGCGCAGCAGTTCGGCGAACGGAGCGGCCAAGCGCCCGAGGGCGTGCTGGTGGCCTTGGTGGTGGCGCTGGAAATTCCTGCGATTCTGCTCGGCCTGACGCTAGCTCGTCGCGGCGGCGGCTTGAGGTGGCACAGCGTCCGCGAGGTCTTGGTGGGCAAGACCGCCCTGCTTTTGATCGGCGGCATGGTGATCGGCGCTATCGCCAGCAAAGACGGCACGGCCGCGGTCAATCTGATGTACGGCCAATTGTTCCAAGGCATGTTGATGCTCTTCATGCTCGACATGGGCATGGTCGCGGCCAGCCAGCTTCGGCATCTGGGCGGCGGCGCGCTAAGGCTGATCGTTTACGGCGTTGCCCTGCCGCTGGCGCACGGCATGCTGGGCACGGCCATGGGCTACGCGGCGGGCCTGTCACCTGCTGGTGCCGCCGTATTTGGCACCATGACGGCCAGCGCGTCCTACATCGCGGCGCCGGCCTCAGTTCGCGCTTCCCTGCCTGAAGCGAACGTCGGGCGCTGCATCACGGCCGCGCTCGGCATCACTTTCCCCTTCAATCTTGCACTGGGCATTCCAGCCTACTTCGCCTTTGCGGCGTGGCTGGCGCGCTGAACGCACTGACTCCCCTGCCCCACACGGAGGCGACTCGTCGCATGGACCTTTCTCTCGAGCGCGATGACTGGGCTTTAGCCCAAGACGCGACGGACCCGCTGGCACGCTTTCGCGGTGCTTTTCATGTGCCCCAGCATGCGGGCCGCGACCTGCACTACTTCGTCGGCAACTCGCTGGGTCTGCAGCCGCGTGCGGCGGCGGCGGCGATTCAAGACGAGTTGGATACGTGGGCAACCATGGCGGTCGAAGGGCATTTCCGCGGTCCGCGCCCGTGGATGCATTACCACACCGCACTGCGCGAACCGATGGCGCGGGTGGTGGGTGCAAAGCCCGAAGAAGTCGTGCTGATGAACACGCTCACCGTCAATCTGCATGTGCTGATGGCGAGCTTTTATCGGCCGGTTGCGGGACGCTCGGCCATCTTGATCGAAGCCGGCGCCTTCCCATCGGATCGTCAAGCCGTGGAGTCGCAGATCCGCTTTCATGGCTTCGACCCCAGCACCGACCTGATTGAGCTAGAGGCCGATCAGCCCGACGGCATCACCAGCAATGAGGCCATTGAGCGCGCCATCGCCGAACACGGACCGCGCGTCGCACTGGTGCTGTGGCCGGGTGTTCAATATCGCACCGGCCAGGCCTTTGACTTGGCCACGGTTGCCAACGCGGCGCGCGCCCAAGGCTGCGCGATTGGTTTCGATTTGGCCCATGCAGCCGGCAACCTTCCGCTGGCCCTGCACGATAGCGGCGCTGATTTCGCGGCGTGGTGCACCTACAAGTACCTCAACAGCGGGCCCGGCGCCGTGGGTGGCGCGTTTGTTCACGAGCGCCATGCGAAACGCAGCGACCTGCCGCGATTGGCCGGCTGGTGGGGGCACCGCGCGGAAACGCGCTTTTTGATGGGCCCAGAATTCGACCCGGCCGACGGTGCCGAAGGCTGGCAGATGAGCAATCCGCCGATTCTGGCGATGGCGCCGATTCGTGCTTCGCTGGATCTTTTCGAGGCCGCGACGATGCCGGCACTGCGCGCGAAGTCGCTGGCTTTAACCGGGTATCTCGAAGCGCTGGTGCAGGCTCACTTGAGCGACCGCATTCAGGTGCTGACGCCCGCCGACCCGACTCAGCGCGGCTGCCAGCTTTCGCTGCGCGTTCGCGGCGGCCGCGATCAGGGCCGCGCCTTGTTCGACTATTTGGCCGATCACGGCGTTCTAGGCGACTGGCGCGAACCAGACGTTATTCGCATCAGTCCTGCGCCGCTCTACTCGCGATTCACCGACGTTCTGGCCTTTGCACGCGTGGCTCGCGAATGGCCTGGCGCATAAAGTTGACGGACTGAATTCATGAGCGTGACCCGTGACATCACCCTAATCGGCGGCGGTTTGGCCGGCGCCCTGTTGGCCGTGCGCTTGGCGCGGCGCGGCCATGCCGTGTCGGTATTTGAGCGACGCCCCGACCAACGCATCATCGGCTATGAAGGTGGGCGCTCGATCAACTTAGCGCTTGCGGCACGTGGACTGGCCGTTTTGAAGGACTCAGAACTCGGCGAGGCTGTGTTGCAGCAGGCCGTCGCCATGCGTGGACGCCAAGTGCATCCGCGCGAAGGCACGACGCATTTTCAGCCTTACGGTCAAAATGACAGCGAGTGCATCTGGTCCGTGCATCGCGGGCGACTGAATCTGCTGCTGCTCGATGCGGCGGAAAAAGCCGGTGCACGCATCCACTTTTTGCAGCGCCTCGGCGACGTCGACTTCGAGTCGCGCCGCGCCGCGATGGTGGATGAGCTGACCGGCCAAACGCGCTGGATCGACTTCGACGCCCTAATTGGCGGCGACGGCGCCGGCAGTGCCCTACGTCAGGCGATGGCTGCGCCGATGGGTCTGCACGTCGATGTTGAGCCGCTGGATCACGGCTACAAGGAACTCGAGATTCCGCCCGATGCCGCCGGCGGTTTCCGCATCGCGCGCGAGGCGCTGCACATCTGGCCGCGCGGCGGCTACATGCTGATTGCGCTGCCGAACACCGAGGGCACCTTTACCGCCACCTTGTTCCTGCCGCACCAGGGTGCCGACCCTAGTTTCGCCACCGTGACCGACGCGGCTGGCGCACGCGCCTTCTTCGCTCGCGAATTTCCGGATGCGCTGAGCCTAATGCCCGAACTGGCCGCCGACTGGACCGAGCACCCCACCAGCGGGCTGGCAACGCTTCGGCTGGATCGTTGGCACATGGACGGGCGCGCCGTGCTGATGGGCGATGCCGCGCACGCGATGGTGCCCTTCCACGGGCAGGGCATGAATTGCGCCTTCGAAGACGTGGCCGCGCTGGATCACGCGATGTCGGAACACGCTGAACTGGCCGATGCCTTCGCCGCGTTCGAAACCGAACGCCGACCGAATGCGCAAGCCATCCAAACCATGGCGCTGGAGAACTACATCGAAATGCGCGATTCGGTGGACGACCCCGCATGGCGATTGCAGCGTCAACTGGAGCTTGCTCTGGCCGAGCGCCATCCCGGCCGCTTCGTGCCGCGCTACTCGATGGTGAGCTTCACGCGCACGCCTTATGCCGTGGCGTTTGAACGCGGCCAGCGCCAGCGACAGCTCTTGGTCGAGGCGACCCACGGCATGAGTGACCTATCCGCCATTGACTGGAACGCTCTAGACGCGCGCATCACCGCCGAATTCAGCGCCTTGCCCGAGTCATGGTTGGCGGGGGCCGCATGAATTTTCTTTGGTACGACTTGGAAACCTACGGTCGCGATCCACGCCGCAGCCGCATCGCGCAATTTGCCGCCATCCGCACCGACGAAGACCTGCGCGAAGTCGAAACGCCAATCTCGCTGTTTTGCCAGCCGGCCGACGACCTGTTGCCCTCGCCGGTGGCGACAGCCATTACCGGCATCTCGCCCATCACTGCGCGAGCGGAAGGCCTGATCGAAGCCGAGTTCATGGGGCAGGTGCTCGAGATCATGGCGCAGCCCGGCACCTGCTCGGTGGGCTACAACAGCCTTCGCTTCGATGACGAGTTCGTTCGCTTCAGCCTCTATCGCAACTTCCACGACGCTTACGAGCGCGAGTGGCGCAACGGCAACAGCCGCTGGGATTTGCTCGACGTCCTGCGGCTTGCTTATGCGCTTCGTCCGGAAGGGCTGGTGTGGCCGAAGCGCGACGACGGCATGGCCAGTTTTCGACTGGAAGACTTGGCCAAGGCCAATGGCGTGCGCAGCGGCATGGCTCATGAAGCGCTTAGCGATGTTCGGGCGCTGATCGGCTTGGCGCGCCTGCTTAAAGATCGCCAGCCGCGTTTTTGGGACTACGTGCTTCGGCTTCGTGAGAAGCGCGAAGTGCGCGCCCTTTGCGACCTCGTCGGCCACACGCCCCTGCTGCACGTGTCGGGCCGCTTCCCGGCCGCGCAGCGGCATGCGGCGCTGGTGGCACCCTTGGCCGTCCATCCAAAAATGGCCACGCGCATCGTCGCCTTCGACCTCGGCACCGACCCGGCCCTGTTCGAGGACCTCGAAGTCGACACGCTGACCGAGCGCCTGTTCACGCCGAAGGCCGCGCTGCCCGAGGGCGTGCAGCGCCTGCCGCTGAAAGAGATTCAGACGAATCGCTGTCCAGCCCTGCTGCCGCTGTCGCACACGCGGCCCGCTGAACTGGAGGCCTTGGGCCTAGACGCGGAGGTCGCCGAAGCGCGTGCCGCATGGCTGGCGGCGCACCCAGATTTCATTGCGCGCTGTGCGGCGGTGTTCGCGCGGG
>JBBQIA010000176.1:0-4793 GCA_038324485.1 Lysobacterales bacterium | reverse complement strand
TTGATCGTTCGTGCAGCGCCGAGAGGATGGCGATGGCGCCGAAGACGCCGCCGGACATGTCGCCGATCGGCAGGCCCATCTTGACCGGTGCCCGTCCCTGCTCGCCATTCACGCTGAGGACGCCCGTCAGCGCCTGGGTGACGATGTCGAAGGAGGGCTGGTCGCGCAGTGGGCCCGTCAGGCCGAATCCGCTGATGGCGCAATAGATCAAGCGCGGATTTAGCGTCATCAGCGCGTTGGCGCCAAGGCCGAGGCGGTCCATCACGCCGGGGCGAAAATTCTCAATTATCACGTCCGCGGTGCCGACCAGTTGTCGCAGGATATCCGCGCCTTCGGGTTTGCGCAGATCCAGTACGACGCTGCGCTTGCCGCGATTCAGTCCGATGAAATAGTGACTCTCACCGCCGATGAAGGGCGCGAAGCCGCGTGTCTCGTCGCCCCTGCCCGGAGGCTCGACTTTGATGATCTCGGCGCCAAGATCGCCGAGCAATTGCGTGGCGAGCGGACCCGCCAGCACGCGCGTCAGGTCGATGACGCGCAGGCCGGCGAGCGGTCCACCCCAGGTCCGTGCAGTTTCGCTCATCGTCACGCTTTAGCTTGCCCGCAGACCGAGGCTCTCAATCACCGGCTGCCACTTGGCGCGATCCGTGCGCATCAGCTCGAGCAGATCCTCCGGTGTGCCGCCGAGAGGTTCGGCGCCACCCCGGATCACGCCGGCGCGCAGTTCCGCGTCGGTCAGCGCTGCATTGGATGCCTCGTTCAGCATGCGCACGATTTCCGGGGGTGTGCCCTTCGGAGCGTAGAATGCATTCCAGGCGGTCACCTCGGCGTCCACCCCCTGTTCGCGGAAGGTCGGCACATCCGGCAGCGACCCCGAACGGCGGCCGAGCGAGACACCGATGGGGCGGATGCGCCCGCCCTGCACCTGGCCGAGCGAACTCGCAATGGTATCCACCACGCCCTGCACATCACCGCGCAGCGCGCCCGTTAGCGCCTGGGCGCTGCCGCTGTAAGGCACTTGCTGGAGCTCGATGCCTCCTGCGCGACGTAGGATCTCGGTGGTGACGCGCGCTGTCGTGCTGGGCACGCCAATGGAAATCTGTCCAGGACGCGCACGCGCTGCCACGAGGAGATCTGCAAGCGAGCGCAGCGGCGTTTCCTGGCCAGTATAGAGCACCATGCCAAGGCTCAGGATCGCTGCGATGGGGGAGAAGTCGGCCACCGGATCGAAACCGAGCGAGCTGAACATGAATTCGTTCGCAGCATGGGAGGCGTTGGTGCCCCAAAGAAGTGTGTGGCCATCAGGTTCCGCCCGCGCGACGAAAGCCGAACCGATGTTGCCGCCCGCTCCCGCGCGGTTTTCTACGACGAAGGACTGACCAAAGCGCCTTTGATAGAATTCTGCGAACCGGCGCCCGAAGAGGTCGGTGCCCTGTCCCGCCGGGTACGGCACAACGATCCTGACAGGACGCGCCGGCCAGGATTGCCCGAGGGCCGGTAACGCTAGGGGAGGCGCAGCTGCCAGAAGCGGCAGCGCCAGAATATATCTTCTTTTCATTTTCAAGTTCCCTCCAGAAGTCTGATGTTGTTATCAGCTGTTCCGTGACGGTAGCGCGACCGTGCCACTACCTACGACGGAAAGTTCGCTGTCCTGGTTGACGGCCTCTTGCTCGATATCGACGAGGTGTCGGCCATTCTCGACGCGCTTGCCGGTCACCTTGCCGTCAATGAAGAGCAGGTCGCCCTCCAAATTGTGGCGGCGCAGCTTGCTGGTGGCGCGCACCAGGAAGCCATCGTCACCCATCCAGTCGGTCATATGGTGCGTCAGCCAGGAGCAGCGCTCGGGGCCGTAATCATAGGCGCCGGGCGCGCCAACCATCAGCGCCATCTCCGGTTCCCAGTGGACGCGCTCGGGGCAGTCGGGAATGTTGAAGCGGTTGCGGATGCCGAGGCCTGGATGCGCCTGCACCTGCTTCCAGGCAAGGCGGTTGGCGCGGATATAGAGCCCGCCCCAGCCCTGGGCATAGGCAATGAAGCCAGTGACGGTCATTGGGCCTTTCGGCATGGTCGGCAGCGCATCGCCGACATTGACGTCCTCGAAGTAGCGGGGTCTGTCGCCGCGCGGACGCTCCTCTGAATACAGGCGCCAGACCTTGGCGAGTTCCTCGTCTGTGTATCGCCGATGCGGCTTTGCCTTCAAATCCTTGTACTTGGTGCCGGTCTCGCGCGCAGCGTCGCGGTCTGTGCGGAAACACCAGCTCTCGGCATCAGCGATCAGATCGCCGTTCTCGCCATAGAAGTCGACGTGGTAGACTTGACGGATCGCACGGCCCGCGAAAGCCGTTTCGTGCTCGACGAGTTCGGCAAGGTGCGCCTGCGTCGTAATCTTCTCGTTCCGCTTCACCCAGCGGTGCCAGCGCCAGTCGGCGCCCGACCACATCGCATGCACGCCGGGAAGGCCGCCGACATAGCCGGAGATGATGCGGCTCGTGGCGAAGAGAAAGCTCGGGAGGGCGACTATGCCGCCGAGGATGCTCTTCTCCGCATAGTCGGGATCGCACCAAAGCGGATTATCGTCACCGATGCCGTGGGAATAGTGGCGGATATTGTCGCGCGTCGCCTCATGGCACCAGGGCTCGACGGTGTTCTCGATGCGCTTGCCGATGCGCGAGCGAAGGTCGTTCAGCGCCTGGTCGCTGATCTTCGGAAAAAGCCGGTTGGACGGCTCGGACGTGCTGGTGTCGGGCATGAAGCACCTTTTTTTCTTGGTTAAGCGGCGGCAGGCGAGCGCAAGGCCTCAGCATCGCGCAGCACTTTGCGATTTATCTTTCCCGCGGGGGTCTTGGGCAGTTCAGTGACAAAGGATACCTGCCGCGGATACTCGTGCTGGCTCAGCCTTGCGCGAATGAAGTCCTGCAATTCGCGCGTGAAGACATCATCGCCCACGCGGCTGCTGACTATGAAAGCCTTCACCACCTGGCCACGCAAAGGGTCGGGAGCACCGATCGCAGCTGCCTCGCGGACATCGGGGTGCTTCAGCAGTACGTCCTCGATCTCCACCGCGCTCATGGTCCAGCCCGCGGAGATAATGACATCGTCCGCACG
This sequence comes from Lysobacterales bacterium, assembly GCA_038324485.1. Classification (GTDB taxonomy): domain Bacteria; phylum Pseudomonadota; class Gammaproteobacteria; order Xanthomonadales; family Xanthomonadaceae; genus Silanimonas. Next base: position 1,688 of record JBBQIA010000176.1, on the reverse strand, counting down.
GCCTCCGTGATAGAAATAACCATCCTCATCAACGCGGCCGAGATCCTTGGTCGGCACCCATTGGCCACGGCGCCAGACCTTGATTTCTCCAGACTCCCCGGGAGCACAGGGCGAGCCATCTGAGCGCTGCACTTCCACCTTCAGGCCGGGAACCGCCTTGCCAAGGGATCCGGGTTTCACCGGAAAGTCCGCCGCGCCGGGGTAGTTCACAAGAGCGACACCGACCTCGGTGGTGCCATACATGCTGCAGGCGGGCACGCCGAAGGCGGTGTCGATGAAGCGGAGCGTCTCGCCATCGATTGGCTCGCCCGTGTAGGACAGTTTTCGGATCGCAAAGAGAAATTCGTTGGCGTGGCCGCTGGTGCGCATCATCCGGTAGTGGGTGGCAGCCGCCGTCAGATTTGTGATTCCATAGGCCTGCAGGGCGCGCATCAGCCGCACCGGATCAAACTTGCCGGCATAGGTGCCGGTGGTGACGCCGAGTGCGAGCGGCGCCAGCGTGCCATGCGCGAGCCCATGTCCCCACGCGGGCGATGACGGGCAGAAAAATTCGTCACCCGGACGGATGCCGGTTCCATAGAGCGCGGCCAGCATCAGGACCACGATTGCGCGATGGGTGTGTCTTACTGCCGCAGGCAATTCGCGGGTCGTGCCTGACGTGTACTGGAACAGCGCCATGTCGTCCGCGCCTGTCGTCACCTGCCATGAGGTTGGCAGGGCGGCGAGGCTGGAGAGCCATGCCTCGTCAGCCACCAACACATCGACGCCCGGAATGCCAGTGGCGGCTGACGCCTTCTCGGCGTTGGTCAGCAGCACGCGCGGCATACAATCGGCAACGCGGAGCCGTATGCCTTCCGGGCCAAACAGGGTGAAGAGCGGAACCGCGATCGCGCCGCACTTCATCGCGCCGAACATCACAGCATAGAAGGATAGCGATGGGTCGAGCATCACCGCAACGCGGTCCCCCTTGCCTACGCCGTGCGCCTTGAGCCAATGCGCGACGCGTGAGGACCAATCCGCAATCGCGCGGAAGGTGATGGCCTCGTCACGGCCATCGGCATGGGCGACGCGCACGGCCACCCTGTGGTCACATGTCGCATGCCGATCAATGCATTCGTGAGCAATGTTCAGCTTGGCGCGATCGCCATCAAAGAACTGCCAGAGGCGTTCGGGCGAAAAATTCGCCTGCGCAAACGCGTAGTCTGCACTGTCGGTCAGCCGTATCATTAAGCGTTTCCACGAAGCTTTGGTCGCCAGACAACACTTATCGACAGGCCAATTATGTTGTCAAATACTTTTACCTGTTGTATCTAGACAACATGAAACCAGATGATGGCATGCTTTCGCTACCACCCGCTTCTCGCTCCAGCGCCAGTGGCATCATCGATCCAGGACGGGAGGCGGACCAATCCAGAGTTAGATCTGTAGTGATCCGACAAGTTCCCGCCGTTGCGCGCGCCGCGGCGATCCTTCGCCTTCTTTCGCGTGACCAAGGCCCGCTCGGTGTTCATGCGATCGCGCGTTCACTCAGCCTCGTTCCCAGCACGTGCCTGCACATCCTTCGTGCACTAGTGGCTGAGGAACTCGTCTCCTTCGATCCGGCTACCAAGCGATACATGTTGTCGAGCGGTATCGTGGCGCTTGCGCGTGGAATGTTGCGACGCGATCCGTTCAACAATCTCGTTCAG
>JBBQIA010000175.1:0-4812 GCA_038324485.1 Lysobacterales bacterium | reverse complement strand
CTCGGGCGCCTGCGGCAGCGAATTGCCGTCGATCAGCGCGAGCGTCGTGCCACCGCGAACAATGGTCGGGTCGGTAACCAAGCAGCCTGTCGGGTTGCCGCAAATCGCCGTCACCAAGCCCGCATCCTTGATTTCGGTGCGGTTGTAGCCGGTGCCGAAGGTGACGAGCAGTTGGTCGGTCAGGTAGGCCTCAAGGTCGACTTCAAACCCGCGCAGACTGGTTTCGTCCGCGTTGATCAGGCTGTTGAAGTTCGCAGCACCGCCCACGGCAGTCAGCTGCTGGTTGTCGACGGTGGCGTTGAACACCGACAGATTCAGGCGCGCGCGGTTGTCGAACAACGCCACCTTCATGCCAGCTTCAAACGACAGCACTTCCTCGGCCTCGGCGATAGTGACCAGTTGGTTCGTCGGCAGCGCCGCATTGGCAAAGGCCAAGCGTCCCTGAATCGACGGCGCGCGGAAGCCCTTCGCCACGCGAGCGTAGAGGTTCACGTCTTCGGCCACCGTCCAGGTGCCCGCCACGTCCCAGCTCCAATCGTCCGCCGTCGGGTTGACGGTAATCGGGGCGATCGGCGGCGCGCCGAATGCGCCAAACACGCGCTGGCCGGTGAAGTCTTTTTCGTCGTCGGTGTAGCGCACGCCGACGCGGACGACGATCGTGTCCGAGACCGTCCAGTCGACCGAACCGAAAGCAGCAACCGCGGTGTTGTCTTGGCGCTGCGTGGCGAGCGCATTCACCGCACCGCCGGCCAGGGTGTCGTAGCTGAAGCTGTCGATGTCGGCGCGGTCCTTGAACCAGAACAGGCCGGCCTGCCAGTTGATGGCCTCATCGCCATTCGAAGCCAGACGCAATTCCTGCGTGTACTGCTTCACGTTGGCGCCGTCGCCCGAGTCGGCCGGGAACGGGATGAGGCCAGGGCCACCGCCGGTCGGCAGGAATACGGCGCCGAAGCCGCCGTCGATGTCGCCACGCGAAAACAGCGTGCCCTCGTTCCAGCTGCTCACCGAGAACAGCGTGGCTGCGCCCAAATTCCAGCTCATGCGCAGGGTGGCGCCGTCGGTGTCGAGCTCCTGCTGGTTCAGTGCGTCGATGGCCACGGCCTCGGGGTCGAAGCCCGAAATCAGACTGCCGTCGGCCTGCAGAACGTTGGCGCGAAACAAGCGGGCCGTGCCGTTGAGGCGGCGCATCTGCACGCCCAGCAGCGCTTCAAAATCGTCGCTGGCGTTCAGCAACAGCTGGCCACGGAAGGCCATGTCTTCAAAGCCTTCGACGCCCTCGTTGCGGCGCGTGCCGGTGAAGGTGTTCTCGACCCAATTGCCGCGACGCTGATACAGCGCCGAGGCGCGTCCGGCGAGCGTTTCCGTCAATCCGCCACCGACGGCGGCTTCGGCGTTCACCGTGTCAAAGCGGCCGTACGAGACGCGACCGTAGCCGCTGGTCTCGAAGTCCGGACGCACCGAATCAAACTTCACCAGACCGGCGGGCGTGTTGCGACCAAACAGCGTGCCCTGCGGGCCGCGCAGCACTTCAATGCGGTCAATGTCGAAAACCGGGAAGCCCTTCAGCGTGACGTTCTCGAGCACGACATCGTCGTACACCAAGGACACCGGCTGCGAGGCGTTCAAATCGAAATCGGTATTGCCCAGACCGCGCAAATAGAAGCGCGGAAACACGCGACCAAACGAGGACTCGATGTTCAAGCTGGGAACGCGTGCCGCTAAGAAACGAATGTCGTCAGCACCCGAGCGAATGACGTCCAGCTTCTCGCCGTCGATTGCGCTGACCGCGATCGGCACCTGCTGGGCATTTTCCGCACGCCGCGTCGCCGTCACGGTAATGGTGTCGAGCGTCGTCGCATCGGTATCGGACTCGGCCGGGGCGGCGTCCTGAGCGAAAGCGAGGGTCGGCAGGCTCATCGCAATCGCGAGGGCCAAGGCGTGGCGGTTTAGGGTCTGGGCAGCAATGCGGCGCATCTCGGTTCCTTGGAGACAAAGGGAGGAAAATTTGAGGCCATCCTGGCCGGAAAACGCAAAACCCCGCGCTCCGGACGCGGGGTTTCGCCATCGTAATCGCGCGCTGCTGAGCCAAGGCTCGAAACAGCCAGCGCGCTCATCACGCGTTCCGCGAATTACTCGTGGTGATGACCACCAGCGCCGTGCACGTGACCGTGCAGCACTTCTTCAACACTGGCCTCGCGCACCTCAACAATTTCGATGTCGAAATGCAGCGGCGTGCCCGCCAGCGGGTGGTTGGCGTCGATGGTGACCGTCTCAGCGTCGGCCGATTTCACGACCACCGTCACCGGACCCATCGGGCCCTGCGCTTCAAACTGCATGCCCGGCGCAATCTCGACGTCTTCCGGAAACGCGCTACGCGGCACGGACTGCATCATCTCGGGGTTGCTCTCGCCGTAGCCCTCTGAGGCCGGCACAACCACTTGAAAGGTATCGCCGACCGAGCGGCCAGCCATGGCTTTTTCCAAGCCCGGCACAATCTGGCCCACACCATGAAGGTAGGGCAGCGGCTCGCGTTCACGCGAGCTATCGATGACCTCGCCCTGCGGGCTGGTCAGGGTGTAATGGAAGGAAGCAACGGTGCGATCAGCAATCTGCATGGGAACTCTCCTTTGAAAATGAAAAACCCCGGGCATGCCCGGGGTTTTGTCACGCAAACGCGTGGTGCGGCTTAGAGCGCCTGAACGGCGTCGGCCTGCAGACCCTTCGGGCCCTTCACGACGGTGAAGCTGACCTGCTGGCCTTCTTTCAACGTCTTGAAACCAGCGCCCTGGATCGAGCGGAAATGCACGAACAGGTCTTCGCCGCCATCACGCGAGATGAAGCCGAAGCCCTTGGCGTCGTTGAACCACTTAACGGTACCGGTCTGACGATCGGACATGAGGTGTCTCCTAAAACAGATTAAAAGGGTCACCGGATTTTGGAACCGGCGGCTGTCTGCTGGGAGGCAACACAAGGGCGATGTAGCGGATCGTCGATCTACCGCATCGGGACACAATTCACCGTGACCCGGCAAGCTCAGCGACGCCACCATACGGCTTTTCTTGACGGATGCCAACATTTTCGCAACCTAAAGGAACTGTTCGGTTCAGGCGCGGTCTTGCGAGGGGTACCATGGAGCCGCTATGTCCTTCCGTCTGCCGCCATCGCTGCGTCTATCCCTGAGCCTGCTGCTTGCCCTAGCGATGCTGCTGCAGGCCAGCGCCGTGGTCGCCATGCAGACCGCCATGCCCGCCGGGCCGCCCGCCGAGGCCGTCGTCGCGGAAGCGTCGAATGTGCTGCCGCCCTGCCACGCAGGCACGCTGGCGGATGCAGACCAGCCTGAGGCTGCGGCCTGCTGCACGGACGGGTGCGACGGGTTCTGCCAGTGGGCCTGCGCACACGCGTTCAGCATGCTGTCCATGTCGCCTCTTCGAGTAAGCGTCTTGATCGTCGCTGCTCCGCCTGGGCCTCGCCCGGCCCTGTCAGCCCGCTGGCACGCCATTCAGGCGCTTCGCCCACCCATCGCTTAATCCGTCGCCGCCCCCGCCGCCCAGCGGGGATTGATCGCGGGCGTTCGCCCGCCGCAACGGAGTTCCCTCAATGCTGAAACCCCTGCTTTCCCGAGGCCCACTGGCCTTGGTCATCGGCCTGTCTGTGGCCGCCTCTTTCGTGCCTAGCGGCGAGCTGGCCGCTCGTCCCGTGTCCTACGCCGGCGGCCACATGCTGATGGCCGACCACCAGCCCGACATGGACCTGTATTCCTACACGTACTCGCCGAGCTTTCGCTGGTCGGCGTCGCTGGGTGCCCTCCGCGTCGACGACCTGTCCCGAACCGGCAGCCTCGACCTGAACTACGTGCGCGGCGCAAGGCTGCTGAAACGCTGGAACCTGCCGTCTGCCCAAGCCAACGCATTTGGCTGGGCCGGCGTGGGCGAGGCTCGCACGGACCTTGGCAGCGGCCTTGCCCGCCACACCGGGCTGCAGTTGGACTATGAGACTCGGCGCATCTACACCTCGGTGATGTCGGAGCTTCACGAAGGCCCGGGCTGGTCGCACCGCTTCGATACCGCGGCCGTTGGCTGGGCGCCCTACGCCCACGACGTCGACCGCATTGCCACGTGGTTTGTCCTGAAAGGCAGCCGAACCACCAACGCCGTGGATTCGGGGGTCAAGCCCACGGCCGTGCTGCGCCTGTTCACCACCCGCTGGTGGCTGGAAGTCGGCGCCGACGGTGACGGCCAGCCGGTCGCCAATCTGATGCTGAACCTTTGAACGCTCTCCTGCCCCGCACATTCCCTCGCACTCAAGGATTCCCCATGAACCTCATCAACACCCCCACGCAATCCCTCCGCACGTTCGCGCTCGCGGCCCTCGTTTTGCTTGCGGGCTTTGCCCCGACCCTGGCCGAGGCCCGCAGCCTCCGGATCGAAGTCAACGGTCTGGTCTGCGCCTTCTGCGCCGACGGCATTACTCGCGCGTTTCGCAAAGAAGCAGCCGTCGGCAGCGTCTTTGTCAGCCTTGAAGATCGTCTGGTGGCCCTCGACTTGAAAGAAGGCCAAGACATCACCGACGCCAACGTGACTCGCACGCTGACCGACGCGGGCTACACCGTGGTGGGCATCCAGCGCAGCGACGCCACGGTGGCCGAGATCAAAGCGGAACTCGGCCGTGAGTGAGCTGCACCGCGGCCTGTGGGGGGCCATGGGCGCCCTGCTGGCCAGTACCGGAACGCTAGTGTGCTGCGTGCTGCCCGCAGTGATGGTGAGTCTCGGTGCGGGAGCCGCCCTTGCCGGACTCGTCACTGCGGTGCCGCAG
>JBBQIA010000174.1:0-4819 GCA_038324485.1 Lysobacterales bacterium | reverse complement strand
GGCGGCCCGGTGACGTTTGAGCGTGCTCAGCGCCTGCGGCGCACTGTGGCCAGCATGCCGATCGAGCATCTGCTGATTGAAACCGACAGCCCTGACCAGCCAGATGCATCACGCCGCGGCGAGCGCAACGAGCCGGCTTTTCTGCGCACGGTGCTGAGCGAGGTCGCGCAGTTGCGCGGCGTAGACGAGGCCCAAGTGGCCGCGGCAACCTACCGCAACGCGGTAGAGCTGTTCGGGGCTTAGGCCTTCTTCAACAGAATTTCGATGGCCTTGCCCACCGCCACGAACGCAAAGGTGCCGGTCAAGTGCGTGGCAGCGCCAAGGCCCGTGCCGCAATCCAGCGTGAGCGCGGCATCCGGGTCGAGCGCGGGCCGCAATCCGCAGACGCTGCCGTCGGCCTGCGGGTAGCGCACGTTTTCCAGCGAATACACGGCGGGCACGCTGAAATAGCGGCCCTTGGTTTTCGGAAAATTGAAGTCGGCGCGCAGCTTCTTTCGCACCAAGGCCAGCAGGGCATCGTGCTCGGTGCGCGACAGATCGCGGACGCGAACCAATGTGGGGTCAATGCGACCGCCCGCCGAACCCACGACGATGATCGGCTGCTTGCGACGTCGGCAATACGCGATGGTCTCGACCTTGGCGCGGAAGCTATCGAAAGCATCCAGCACAAGGTCGAAGCCGGGATCGAGATGCTCGCTGAGGGTCAATGGGGTAACAAACGCCGCCACGGCGCGCACGTCCAGCGCCGGATTGATGCGCTGCAGGCGCTCGGCCAAGACCTCGGCCTTGTTACGCCCGTACTCGCCTTCCAGCGCGTGGAGCTGGCGGTTGGTGTTGGAGACGCAAAGATCATCCGCGTCGATCAAGGTCAAACGCCCGATGCCGCTGCGGGCCAGGGCTTCGGCAGCCCAGGAGCCGACACCGCCGAGTCCAATCACCGCGACATGGCAGGCCGACAGCCGTGCCACGGTCCCCGAGCCGTAAAGGCGATCAATGCCGGCAAACCGAGGATCGACGGGCGAAGCCGGGGCGACACGGGCAGGCGAAGCGACGGAACCGGGAGCATGTGCGGACATGCGGCAAGTTTAACGGTCGCCGGCCCGCATCCGAAGGATGGGCCGTGTTCAGACTGCAGCGCTTACGTTCAGGACTTCACCGCTTATCTGGAGTCCGCCATGTCCCGCATTCGTCCTACCCTCATTCTCGGCCTGCTCGCCGCCCTCGTTCTGTCGGCGTGCAGTACGCAACCCACCACGCGTCGCTATGCCGACTACCAAGAGCCGCGCTACAGCGAGCCGACACGCTGCTACGACTGCGGCACGGTGGAGTCGATCATCCGCGTGGAAAACGCGCGCACGAACACCAGAACCGGCGCCGTGCTGGGCGGCGTCTTGGGCGCCATCGTCGGCCGCGAACTTGCCGATGACAGCAGTTCGGGGCGTCGCAATACCGCCACCGTGGCGGGCGCGGTGGGTGGTGCCGTCGCCGGAAACGCCATTGAAAATCGCGCGAACGCTGAAACCTTCGACGTGACCGTGCGCATGGACGACGGACGCCGCATCACGGTGAACGTCACGCGGCTTCCCAGCGGCGTTCGTACCGGCGCCTATGTGCGCTACGACGGCAGCCGTCTGGTGCCGTTGCGCTAAAGCAGGCTCGTCGCGCGTCAGTGGTCTTGGCGCGCGCTCGCCGCAGGCTCTGCTATGGTCGCCGCCGTCTTAGTCGGGGAGCAGCGCCGTGCGAAGTGTGGTGACCTTAATCATTGGACTCTTCATGGGGGCGATGCTCACCGTGATTGCGGTGAACAGTTTGCGTAAAGGCACGGCCTACCCGAACGGCGTGATGGCCGTTATGTCGGCTCAAATGGGCCACGCAGACGGGAAAATTAAGGCACAGGCCTGCCATTCAGAAGACCTGTCCTCGCCGCTGAACACGCTTGCGGCCTTGGGGAACGACCTCGAAGCCGCCTTCCTGCCGACGCTCGACGATGAAGCCTTCAGCCGTTACGCCGGCGACTACCGTGCAGCGGTCGATCAAGCCTCCGCCGCCGCGCTGGCGAATTGCACTGACGCGGCAGCGGCCATGAACGCGATCAGCGCGACCTGCAAGTCCTGCCACCAGCAGTTCAAGAGCTAGAAGACCGCCGCAGGGCCCACCAGCGAGCGATCTCTTCGGCGGGAGCCTTTGGGGCCCGAAGCCAGGCGAAGTGATCCGCTGCGGCGCCAAGAGCCGCCGCATCGAAAACGCGGTGGCTGCGATCAGTCGAACCGGTGGCGTCGATCAAGGCATCCAAGGACGCCGGCGGCACCAGCCAGTCTTCAGAAAATCGCAGGCCGAGCACCGGAGCCGTGACGGCCCGAAGCTGTTCCGGCAGATCGCTGGACAGTCCCTTTAGCCGGGCGTAATGGCCGGCGCGCGCCGTGTGAGCCCAGTCGCGCATCAGAGCACCGGCTTCGCGTCCAGCGAAGCCGAGACGATCGCCCGGAAAGTGACCGCAGAGGCGGGTAAGCAGCGGCAGCGAAAAAGCGAATCCGCCCACGGCCAGACGCTGCGTCCAGCGGGGAAACAGCCGCCAGTGCGGCACGCCACTGCCGGCAACGATTAAGCCCCGGGCCGGAGCGCCCAAGGCGGCAAAGAGGGCCGCCATCTGCCCGCCAATGCTGTGACCGCCCAGCAGCAGGGGCGCGTCACCCGATGCCGCATCGAGGGCGGCAAGGCTCTCGGGCAGGTCTTCGCACAGCCATTCGCGATAGCCCCAATCGCTGCCGAAACTCGCCCGCTGCGGGCAGGCGCCGGTGCCGCGCCATTCGTGCACGGCCACCGCCACACCATGCGCCGACAGCGCCGTGGCAAAGGCCTCGTATTTTCGAGCGGGCACGCCGAGTGCCGGCATCCACAGCAGTCGTGCGACCGGCGCCGACGTCGGCTGGCGAAGAAGAAGCTCTGGGCGGGAGAGGGTCATGCATCAAGAATGTCCAAACACGCAGTCGCTGACCACTGCCGAAGGTCCCACATCGTTACCAATGTTGACGCAGGGATCGTTTCAGATTGCGTCGCGTCGCGTTACGCTCGGCAAATATGGCTTCTTAAGGGCAGATCGAATGCGTTTCAGGCCAATGCCGGAACTGCCCATCCACGTGGGGGATGCGCTGCCGTTTACGGTGTACGACCGCACCGGCAAAGCGCTTCTCGTTAAGGGCCACATCATCGACAGTGACGTCATGCTGGTGCGCCTGCAGGAGCGCGGCTTGGTGGAAGACGGCAGCGGCGTTGGCGGTCCGCGCAGCGAAGGCGGCGTGCGCAGTGATGAGCCGAAGGCGCGACCAGACGTCGAGCGCCCAACGGTTCGCCTCCGCGATGCGCAAGACGAACTGACTCTAATTCACCGTGACCTGCAGTCGGGCGTGGCGCAAGGTGTGACCCCGCGCGTTCTGGCGCTGGCCTCGCAGTTGCTCGACGCCTACGAGCAAGACCCCGACCAAGCGATGGGCCTGCTGCAGCTTGAAGCCACCGACCATCGCCTCTCGCGTCGGTTGATGCATGCCGCGGTGCTGACTCAGGTGCTCGCCCTGCCCTCGGGGCTCGATGAAGATCATCGACTGAGCCTGATGTGTGCCGCCCTCACCTTCGACGTCGCGCTGGCGCCCATCAGCGAGCAGCTGGCGGCACAACTCACGCCGCTGTCGGAATCGCAGTGGCGAGCCATCCAAGGCCACACTTTGGAAAGCGTTGAATTGCTTCAGCGCTGCGGCGTCGACGACCCGGTTTGGCTTGAGGCCGTGCGCGATCACCATGAGCGCGTCGACGGCACCGGCTACCCACGCAGCCTGCGCGGCGACGCGGTGTCCATTGAAGCGCGCATCCTCGGCATCGTCGATATTTACAGCGCGATGATCCGCCCGCGCGCCTATCGCGGTGCGCAGCCGTCGCGCGTCGCGCTTCGCGATATTTTTCTCGAGCGCGGACAGCGCGTCGACGAGCGGCTGGCGACGATGTTCATCAAAGAGCTGGGCGTGTATCCACCTGGCACCATGGTGCGCTTGGCCAATGGCGAAATTGCGGTGGCGGTGCGCCGCACGACCGACGGCGCCCATCCGCAACTTCGCTGCGTCATCGGTCGCGATGGCGCACCGCTGGCCTATCCGCAGATTCGCGACGGCCGCAATCCAGAAACGGCCATCACTGAAATCGTCTCGGCCTCGCAGTACCGCTCTGGCTTGGGTAGCCTCAACATCCTCTGGGCGCGAGGCGCCGCAGTCGGATAAGGGTGACCATGGATTCGAGCGTTTGGCTTTACGTGCTGGCAGGTGCGCTGATTGTGGTCGGCCTTTTGGGGTCGGTATTGCCAGTACTGCCGGGCATGCCGCTGATCTTCGGCGGGATGCTGATGGCCGCATGGGTGGGCGATTTCGAAATCATCGGCGGCTGGACCCTGCTGATCCTAGGCGTGATGTCTCTCGCGGCACTGGCCATCGACTTCATTGCCTCGGCCCTCGGCGCGCAGCGCGTGGGCGCCTCCGGCAAAGCCGTGCTGGGGGCTGCACTGGGCACCTTGGCGGGGCTTCCCTTCGCGATCCCGGGACTGCTGATCGGCCCGTGTTTGGGCGCCGTGCTGGGCGAGATGATTCACCGTCAAGCCTATGACCGCGACTCCTTCAGCGACGCCGCGAAGATCGGTGTCGCCACTTGGATCGGCATGGCCGTGGGCGCGGCGCTGAAGCTTGCCGTGGCCTTCGCGATGCTGGGGATTTTCGCCCTCGCGATCTGGCTTTAAGTCTAAAGCTCGCGCAGCGTCACCGACGGCGGCGCATCCAAAATG
>JBBQIA010000173.1:0-4834 GCA_038324485.1 Lysobacterales bacterium | reverse complement strand
GCTGAGCGACGCGGAGTTGGCCGCGCTGAATGATTGGCTGCAGAAGCAGGGCGTTTCGGCAGCCGCAGCGCCCGGCGACAACCGCGCTGGCTTCAACGACGGCGGGTTCTTCCAGACCTCGCCCGACGGCGATCGCATCGTGGCCACCATCGACGGTGTCTTCAAAGGCTGGAGCAGCGCCGGTGACTTAATCACCCTGTCGAACGGCCAAGTTTGGCGCGTCACCGATTCGTCCACCCGCCTCAGCGTCAATCTGAGCAATCCGCGCGTCACGCTTGAACAGAACGGCCTGGGCGGCTGGCAGCTCCGCGTGGACGGCTACAACACTCGCGCCCGCGTCATTCGCGTACGTTGATTAGCGGTTTTTTGCGGTCTCGCGGAGCCCTTCAAGCTGCTTCGCGAGTCGCTTTGCCGACACCGGGCGTCGCGTTCCCAACTCCTGCGCGAACATCGACACCCGCAGTTCTTCCAAGTCCCAGCGCAAGGTCTGCCACGCCGAAAGGCCGGCTAGGCCGCGCTTTGCCGCGTCGTCCAAGGCGTCAGCAAAGGGCTTCAGCTCAATCATGCGCTGCTGGTCTTTGGTCGGGTCGCGCAGAGCGCGCTCGGCGCGCAGCGATAAAGCCTTCAAATAGCGCGGCAGCTCTTTAAACGCCTCGGCGGGCGTGTCGCGCACAAAGCCCGGACCCACCAGCAATCCCAACTGCGCACGCAGATCATCTAAATTGGCCCGCGCCCAGCCCATCACCGGGGCTTCGAGCATCGGGCGAATTTCGGCGTACAGCCCTAAGGCCGCCTCGGCCACTTTGAGTCGCTCCATCGCTTCGCCGAACAAGCGCTGGCGAACGGCCGCGACGGCCTTCAAGAACTGCTCGCGCTCGCGGATATCGGCCAAGCCCGAATCGCCCGCCTGTGCGTCCGCGCCCAGCAAGGCGCCCAAGGCCTTGCCGACCAAATCAGCGCGCAGCTGCTCGGCGGTCGCCACCGCGGTGTAGACCATCGCCGTTTTCGGATTCAGCGGCAGCTGCTTGCGCGCCTGCTTCACGGTGTCGGCCAGTGCGCGCTCGGCCAAGACCACCACGCCCACCGCGTGCGCCTGCGCCGCCGCTTCGCGGTCGGCCATCACCCGCAGCGCCACCGTGCCGCCCTCGGCGACCAAGGCCGGAAAGGCCGGTAATCCGCCAGCACCGGCAATTTCCCGCGGGATCGGATCAGCCGGAAAATCCTGCAGGTCCTCGACGGCCAAGCGTTCGCCAGCGCGCGCCGCGAAAGCTTTTTCCGCCTCAATGCCAAAGCGCGACTTCAATACCTCCAGCGAACGCGCCATGCCTAACACCGTCTTGTCCTCGGCCACACGCAGGTTCATCCGCAGATGCGGCTCCAGCGCCGCCTCGTCGAAGTCAAGAGCCGTCACGCTGATGCCGGTGGCCTTGGCCAAAAAACGCGCCAGCGCGCCCGGCAGGCTGTCGGCGTCGCCTTCTGCAAAGGCCAAGGCAAAGGCCCGCGCGAAGTCGGGGGCGGGCACAAAATTTCGCCGCAGCGTTTTTGGCAGCCCGCGAATCAAGGCGGTGGCTTTTTCTTCGACGAGTCCTGGCACCAGCCAACCCACGCGCGACGCATCAAGCGCAGGCAGCAGATGCAGAGGCACATCGAGGGTCACGCCGTCCTCGGGATGACCAGGCTCGAAGCGATAGTGCAGGGCCAAACGTGCCTCTCCCAGCGCGAGGTAGGCCGGAAAGCGCTCAACGCCGCTGCCCGCCACCGACATCAGGTCCGCCTGCGACCACTCCAGCGCATGGCGCGCATCGGCATCAAGGCGCCCATACCAGCGCTCCAGCGCGGCCACGTTGTGCACGTCGCTGGGTAGGCGATCCAGATACCAGCGCACCTGCCAGTCCTCGTCCACCACCAAGCCGGCGCGACGCTGTTTGGCCTCTTCCTGCAGCGCGCGTTCAAGGCGCGCGAGGTTGCGCTTCACCAGCGGGACGCGCGTGTCGATCTCGCCGGTCACCAAGCCTTGGCGCGCAAAAAGTTCGCGGGCTTCGTCGGGATATAGCGCCCCGTAATGCATCGGCTTCTTGGGCAGTAGCACCAACCCAAACAGCCCAATCTGCTCGCTGCCCTGAACCCGACCCTGACGCCGCGACCAGTGCGGATCGAAGTATCGCCGCGACAGCAGATGCGGCACAGCGTCGATCACCCACTCGGGCTCAATTTTCGCTGCTGTAATGCCCCAGACCTTGGCCGTGTCCAGCAGGGTGGCGCACAGCACCCAAGGCGGCGGCTTCTGCGCCAAGGTCGAGGCCGGAAACAGCGCAAACTTGCGGCTGCGCGGGGCCTCGAACTGGCCTTTTTCGGAGCGATGCCCAGCCTGCAGGGCCAAGCCCGTCAACAGGGCGCGATGCAGCTCGGCGTAGTCGGCCGGGGTGTCGTTCTGCGCCCAGCCCAGCGATTCGCAATTCAGCAGCAGCTGGCGATGCAGCTCGCGCCACTCTCGCAGGCGAAGAAAGTTCAAGAAACGCTGGCCGCACCAGTCGCGAAGCTTCGACTGCGAGAGGTCTTCGTGCGCCGTGCGGTAGGCCTCCCACAGCTTCAGGATGCTGACGAACTCCGAGCGCTCGTCGGCGAACAGCGCATGGGCACGGTCCGCCGCCTCGCGGGCCTCAGCCGGGCGTTCACGCGGGTCCTGCATGCCGAGGAAGCTGGCAATCACCAACATCTCGCGCATCGCGCCGCGGTCTTTTGCGGCAATCAACATGCGCGCCAGCTTGACGTCGACCGCGAAGGCCGCCATCTGCCGCCCAATCGGCGTGAGCTGTCGCTGCGCGTCAATGGCGCCCAATTCGGTGAGCTGCTGCCAGCCGTCGGCCACTGCGCGCGAATCCGGCGCATCGATAAACGGGAAGTCCTCAATGCGCCCCAAGCCCAGCGAGAGCATCCGAAGGATCACGCCAGACAGTGACGAGCGCAGCAGCTCCGGGTCGGTGTACTGCGGGCGCGTCGTGAAGTCCTGCTCCGAATACAGCCGATAGCAGATGCCCGAAGACACGCGGCCGCAGCGACCCTTGCGCTGGTCTGCACTGGCCTGCGCGATGTCTTCGATGTGCAGACGGTCGAGCTTCATCCGCGGGCTGTAGCGCTTCACGCGCGCGGTGCCCGGGTCGATCACGTAACGAATGCGCGGCACCGTCAGCGAGGTTTCGGCCACGTTGGTCGACAGCACAATGCGGCGCTTGGTGCCGGGATTGAAGACGCGATCTTGGTCCTTCGCCGACAGCCGCGCGTACAGCGGCAGCACCTCGGTATCGCGGTACTTCCGGCGCTCGAGCGCGTGATGCACCTCGCGGATTTCGCGCTCGCCGGGCAAAAAGATCAGCACGTCACCGCGACTGTCTTCGCGGGTCACTTCATCGCAGGCCGACATCAGTCCGTCGTAAAGCGACTTCTCCTCATCCGGCCGCTGCGCCACGTCGGTGTTGCCGCCATCGAGCGGGCGATAGCGCACTTCGACCGGGTAGCTGCGGCCCTCGACGCTGATCACCGGCGCACCGGCAAAGTGCTCGGCGAAGCGCTCAGTGTCGATGGTGGCCGAGGTCACGATCAGCTTCAGGTCCGGGCGCTTGACCAGCAGCCCTTTCAAATAGCCCAGCAAGAAATCGATGTTGAGCGAACGCTCGTGCGCCTCGTCAACGATGATCGTGTCGTACGCCGTCAGCCAGCGATCCTTCTGGATTTCTGCCAGCAAAATGCCGTCGGTCATGAACTTCACCAACGTGTCCTCACCGACCTGTTCGGTGAAGCGCACCTGCCAGCCGACCTCGCGGCCCAAGGGCACCTGCAGCTCTTCGGCCACGCGCTTGGCCACCGCCCGTGCCGCAATCCGCCGCGGCTGAGTGCAGCCGATCAAGCCCGCAGCGCCTCGCCCCGCAGCAAGGCAGAGCTTCGGCAGCTGAGTGGTCTTGCCCGACCCGGTTTCGCCAGCAATCACCACCACTTGATTCGCCCGAATCAGCCCGATGATCGCCTCGGCTTCTCGGCCAATCGGCAAGTCAGTGTCGATGCGCGGCTCGGGAATGCGCGCAAGCCGTGCCTCAAAGGCCGCCGTCGAGCGCGACAAGGCCTTGTCCAAGGCCGCCTGCGCGCTGGCGCGAGCTTCGCCCTTCGCCTCGCGAAGCCGGCGCTGCAAACGCACCAAACCGCCGCGGTCCTTCGCGAGGACACGGTCGAGAGGGTCTTTGCGCGCGGCGCCCAAGGCGCGATCGGCGATTTCAGAGTCGTGCAGACGCATGGGGGGCGAAGTGTAGCGGCCCGACCGAGATGGCGCGGTAGCAAAGGCGCCGCTTCCCTCGTAGGCTGCTGAAACACCCCTCCGGAGAACGTCCATGAAAGTCGATAACGGCATTGCTGCCAAAGACCGCAAGAAGATCGCCGACGGGCTATCCGCCGTTCTGGCCGATACCTACACCCTGTATCTCAAGACCCACAACTTCCACTGGAACGTCACCGGGTCGATGTTTAACAGCCTGCACGCCATGTTTATGACGCAGTACACCGAGCTCTGGATGGCCCTGGACGTCGTCGCCGAGCGCATCCGCGCACTTGACCACGTGGCCCCCGGCTCGGGCGCGCAGTTCGCCAAGCTGTCGAGCGTCAAAGAAGAAACCGGTGTTCCGGAGTGGCGGGTGATGGTCGAGCAGCTTGTGGAGGGCCACGACGCCTGCGCCAAAACCGCGCGCAAAGTCTTCAAGACTGCCGAAGGTGCCAGCGACCAGCCGACCGCTGACCTGCTGACGGCACGCTTGAACGCACACGAGAAGGCTGCGTGGATGCTGCGGGC
>JBBQIA010000172.1:0-4836 GCA_038324485.1 Lysobacterales bacterium | reverse complement strand
TTCCCCAGACGCCCCAGTCGCCGGGGTCAAGCTCCGCACCACGCAAGCGCGAGACGACTTCAGTCCACTGCAGGCTGACCGCGCGATAGGGCCCGCCGCGCGCAGGGTCGCCGGGCGGAAAGCTGATCTGGTCTTGGAAGGCGTGCGAATCGGAGTCACCCAGCACGGCCATCGGCACGCGGCTCGGGTCTGGCGCCCTCGGCGCTACGGCATCACCGCAGCCCGAGGCTGCCAACATCGCGCACAAAGAGGCCGCAAGAGGACGCAGGACACCCATGAGGGATCGCGTGGCGCCAAAGTAAAGAAAGGTGGTGCCGGAGATAGGAGTCGAACCTACGACCTACGCATTACGAATGCGCCGCTCTACCAACTGAGCTACACCGGCAACAGCCGCGAGATTCTATGCGTGCCCGGGCCTGCGGTCAATCCAGCAGCGCAATCCGCAATTCCTTGGGCAAGGCAAACACCACATCTTCGGGTTTGCCCTCCAACTCGCGGGCGGGCGTGCCGCCCCACTCGGCAAGCCGGCGAATCACGCCCTGCACCAGCAGTTCGGGCGCCGAGGCGCCGGCCGTCACGCCGATACAGCGCTTTCCGTCCACCCAGCGCGGGTCGATGTGCTCGGCACCGTCGAGCAGATAGGCCTCGACGCCGTTCTTCTCGGCCAACTCGCGGAGACGGTTCGAATTCGAGCTACTCGGGCTGCCCACGACCAGAATCAGGTCGCAGCGGGCGGCCAGCGCTCGCACCGCGTCCTGTCGGTTTTGCGTGGCATAGCAAATGTCATCGTGACGCGGCCCCTGCATGGCCGGGAAGCGGCGCTGCAGCGCGGCAATGATGTCGTGGGTGTCGTCCACCGACAGGGTTGTCTGGGTCGTGAAGGCGACATTGTCCGGCTGAGCGATTTCCAGCACTTCAGCCTGCGCCACGTCCTCGACCAAATAAATTTCGCCCGTGCCAAGCTCGCGGCGCCACTGGCCCATGGTGCCCTCAACTTCCACGTGCCCGGCGTGACCGATCAGCACCACGTCGCGGCCAGCGCGGCAGTGACGCGTCACTTCGATGTGGACTTTCGTCACCAGCGGACAGGTCGCGTCGAAGAGCTTGAAGCCGCGATCGGCGGCCTCTTTACGCACGGCCTGCGACACACCGTGCGCGCTGAAGATCAGCGTCGCACCCGGCGGCACGTCGGCCAAGTCTTCGATGAACACGGCGCCGCGAGCGCGCAGGTCCTCGACGACGTACTGGTTGTGCACGACCTCATGGCGAACGTAGATGGGCGCGCCAAGCTGTTCCAGCGCGCGATCGACGATTTCGATGGCGCGATCGACGCCGGCACAAAAGCCACGCGGATTGGCCAGCAGAACATCGAAGCTCATTTTCGCGCTCCCGACAGCAAGCTAAACACGATCAAGAAAACAGCCCCCACCGAAATGGCGGCATCGGCCACGTTGAACACCGGCCAGTGGAAATCACGCCAGTACCAGTGCACAAAGTCGACGACGTAACCAAAGCGCAGACGGTCAATCAGGTTGCCTAAGGCGCCGCCGATGATGAGGGCGAACGGCAGCGCTTCCTGCCAGTAGCTTCGCGGCAGGCGTCGAAGCCACGCGATCAACAGGCCACTGATGCCGATAGCGAGCGCGGAAAAAAACCAGCGCTGCCAGCCAGCGGCGTCGGCAAGAAAGCTAAAGGCCGCGCCGTGGTTATAGACCAGCTTCCAGTTCCAAAAACCGTCGACCACCGGAATGGGCTGCGCGTACTCAAGCACGCCAAGGAAATACCACTTACTGACCTGGTCAAGAACGATCAGTAAGGCCGACAACCATAGCCACGTCAGAGCGTTGGGCAGACCCGCAATGGAGTCGGAGGAAATCGCAGGGCTCGGATGGACGGTCAAGGTCAGTTTCGCTCGGTCGATGAAGGCGCGCGGCGCGTTCGGTGATTAAAAGAAACTGCGGGCCTCGCCCGGGCCGTCCACGTTATCGACGCAGCGGCCACAGAGCTCCGGATGGTCGACATGCGTGCCCACGTCCAGACGGTAGTGCCAGCAGCGCACGCATTTCGTGCCTGAGCTTGCCACCGCATGGATGAATGCCCCGGCGACGCCTTCCGCCGGCAGCGCGCCGTCAGGCTTTGCCGATACGGGATGCAGACGAAGCTCGCTGGTGATGAACAAGAAGCGCAGTTCATCCGATACCGGCGCCAGCAGCGCGAGCGTGGCGTCATCGAGGTATAGATCGACATCGGCCGCCAGCGAAGCACCCACCGCTCCGGCGGCGCGCATCGGCTCGAGCACTTTCGAGACGGCTTCGCGTAAAGCCGTGAGCTTGGCGAAATCGGCCTTCGACAGCGGGCCGGTGGCCGGCAGCGGTTCTAGATCGGTGGCCCAGGTCGAGAACAGCACGTGTGCTTCGCGACTTCCCGGCAGATGCTGCCAGAGTTCGTCGGCGGTAAAGCTGAGGATTGGCGCGATCCAGCGTGTCAGTGCATGAGCAATTCGGAACATCGCCGACTGCGCAGAGCGGCGACCGCGGCTGTCTGCCGGCATCGTGTAAAGCCGGTCCTTGGTGACGTCGAGGTACAGCGAACCCAAATCGTTCGTACAGTAATTTTGCAGCGCGGCGACCACGGCAGCGAAGTCGTAGCGCGCATAGGCGGCAATGATGTCGGCCTGCACCTCACCGGCGCGAGCGACGGCTTGGGCGTCGAGCCACAGCAGTTCGGCAGTCGGCAGGAGATGGATGGCAGGATCAAAGCCAGCCAAGTTGCCGAGCAAAAAACGCGCCGTGTTGCGAATGCGGCGATAGGCATCGGCGGTGCGCTTCAAGATGTCGTCGGAGACCGACATTTCGTTACGGTAATCGGCGCTGGCGATCCACAGGCGCAGCACGTCGGCGCCCATTTGATCGATGACCTTTTGCGGCTCGACCACGTTGCCGAGCGACTTCGACATCTTTCTGCCGCTCGCATCGACGGCGAAGCCGTGCGTCAGCACTTGTCGGTAAGGCGCCACGCCGTCGATGGCCACACCGGTCAGTAACGAACTTTGAAACCAGCCGCGATGCTGATCGGAGCCTTCGAGATACAGATCAGCCGGCTTGGCGAGTCCATCTTCCGGGCGCGCAGCAAGCACGGTCTCATGCGTAACGCCCGAGTCAAACCAGACATCGAGGATGTCGGTGACCTTGTCGTAGTCGCCGGCTTCATCGCCCAACAGTTCGGCCGCGTCCAGCGCGTACCACGCGTCCACGCCGTCGCGCTCGATGTGCTCGGCCACGGCGCGCATGAGCTCGACCGTGTTCGGATGAATTTCGCCAGTGATCCGATGCACGAACAGCGCAATCGGCACCCCCCAAGTGCGCTGGCGCGAAATGCACCAGTCGGGCCGACCATCGACCATCCCGGTGATGCGCGCCTGACCCCAATCCGGGAACCACTGCACACCCTTGATGGCGGCGAGCGCATCGCGGCGAAGCCCGGCCTGCGTCATCGAAATGAACCACTGCGGCGTAGCTCGGAACGCTACCGGCGTCTTGTGGCGCCAGCAGTGCGGATAGCTGTGTTGCAGGATGCTAGACGCCAGCAGCACGCCGCGCGCACGCAGCGCTTCGACGATCAACGGATTGGCCTTCCAGAGGTGCACGCCAACCAAGTCCACGTCGCCATCGGGCGTCGGAATGGGCGGCGTGCCAGGCAGATACAGGCCCTTGCCATCGACCGGGTTGATCTGCGCCGCGCTGTAGGCGTCCATCAGGCCGTACAGCTTGCCCACCACGAAATCTTCTTGGCCGTGACCGGGGGCCGTATGCACGGCGCCCGTGCCGTCGTCTGCCGTGACGTGCTCGCCGAGAATCAGCGGGATATCGCGCGCGTAAAACGGATGCGCTAGCACAGCGCCTTCCAAGGCGCGACCCTCGGCACGGCCGTGCACGGCGTGGTCGCTGATGCCATACCGGGTGAGGGCTTTTTCCACCAGCGCCTCGGCCAACACCAGCCACTGACGACGGTCGCCGCGATCCGGCCCGCGCACCAGCGCGTAGCCCAAGTCAGCACCCAGCGTGACGGCCAGCGAGGCCGGCAGCGTCCACGGCGTGGTCGTCCAGATCGGCACCGCCACGATGTCGCCCGCTTCGACGCTGACGCCGAAGTGCGCGGCTAGGGCGTTCGGATCACGCGCGTCGTACGCAACGTCCACCATCGGCGACGCTTTTTCGGCGTATTCGATCTCGGCCTCAGCCAAAGCCGAGCCGCAGTCGAAGCACCAATGCACCGGCTTGGCGCCACGCAGCAGATGGCCGCGATCGACGATCTTCGCCAGCGCGCGAACCATGTCGGCCTCAAATTGGAAATCCATCGTCCGATATGGATGCGCCCAGTCGCCGAGCACGCCCAAGCGCTGGAAGTCGCGCGACTGTCCGGCAATCTGCTCGGCGGCGTACTCGCGGCATTTTTGGCGGAAAGCGGCGGCGTCAAGCTTGTCGCCCACCTTGCCAAATTTTTTCTCGACCGCCAGCTCAATCGGCAGGCCGTGGCAGTCCCAGCCCGGAACGTAGGGCGCGTCGAAGCCGGCGAGCAGCTTCGACTTCACCACCACGTCTTTCAGCACTTTGTTTACGGCGTGCCCGATGTGGATGTTGCCGTTGGCATAGGGCGGGCCATCGTGCAGGACGAAGGTCGGACGTCCCGCCGAATTCGCGCGAACTTGGTCGTACAAACGACCGTCCTGCCAGCGCTGCAGCATGGCCGGCTCGCGCTTCGGCAAATCGCCGCGCATCGGGAACGCCGTATCCGGCAGCGAAATGGTGCTCTTGTAGTCGGTGCTCACGGCGTGGA
>JBBQIA010000171.1:0-4838 GCA_038324485.1 Lysobacterales bacterium | reverse complement strand
GTCGGCGCGGCCGTCGTAGTCCGCGCCGTGGCGCTCCATAAAGGCCAAAGCCCCATGCACGCCGCTGGTCTCGTAGCCGTGCACGCCGCCAGTCACCAGCATCAGCGGCAAGCGACCGTCGCCCGCGCCGCGGCGAAGTGCCCGCAGCGGAAACGCGTGATCGCCGACAGTCACCGTGCCGTAATCGATGCGCTGCCATTCCGCCGGCAGCGCGTCGATGCGCGTCAGCACGTCATCGGCATGACTGCGATGCGTGCGCTGTTGAGCCAGCCATGCGGAGCGTTCGGCATCGCCCCAAGCTTGGCCGGGCGTGCCGATCGGATAAAAAGCGGTGGTCATGGGTGGGGCGCTCCAGAAACAACAGAGCCCATGATACCGAGTCAGTCCTCGTCTTCTTCCGCGGCCTCGCGGCCCTGCTGACGAATGATGGCTTCTTCGCGCGCGTCGTTGATGGCCTGTCGCACGCTGTCCAAATCCACTTCCGATTCGTCAGGCGTCCACTCGCCGGTGAGTTCGCTGTCGGGCTTCAGCTCGCCGGCCTCAAACAGCGCCCACATCTCTTCGCCAAACCACGTATCGAGCAACTCCGGCGCGAACCCGCCCAGCGTGGCCGTCAGGTTGTTGACGTCGCGCAGCAGCATGGTCCGAGCACTGTTGTTGCCGGCCGCACTCACCACCTGCGGGAAATCGATCACCACCGGGCCGTCCGGCCCCACCAGCACGTTGTAGGCCGAGAGGTCGCCATGAATGAGGCCGCAGCAAAGCATCCGCACCACTTGACGCATCAGCACCGCATGGAATTCACGAGCCTGCTCGAGCGTCAGCGCCACTTCGCCCAAACGTGGCGCGCTGAAGCCTTCCGCATCGGTCACCAGCTCCATCACCAGCACGCCGTGATAGTAGCCATAGGGTTGCGGCACGCAGACGCCGGCGTCGCGCAGCTGATACAGCGCATCGACTTCGGCGTTCTTCCACGCGGCTTCTTGCTGCTTGCGGCCGTAGTTGGTGGCTTTTTCCATCGCGCGCGATTCGCGGCTGCCGCGATGGCGGCGGCCTTCTTGGTACTGCACGCGTTTTTGGAAACTGCGCTGCGTCATGTCTTTGTAGACCTTCGCGCAGCGCACGTCGTCGCCACTGCGCACCACGTAAACGGCCGCTTCCTTGCCGCTTTTCAGCGGGCGCAGAACCTCGTCGATGATGCCGTCGTCGATCAAGGCCTGCAGAGCTTCGGGGGTTTTCACGCCGCATGGGTTCCAGTCGCGCGATGCCCGCGCCAAGCGCCCATTGTCCCAGCATTCGGGTGCGCGGCTACACTGCGGGCCTTCGACGCACGGGTTTTCCTTCATGTCCGCCACGATTCGACTGGCTCGCCGAGTGGCCGAACTCACCGGCTGCAGCCGCAGCGAAGCCGAAGACTACGTGCGAAACGGCTGGGTTTCCGTAGACGGCCGCGTGGTGGAAGCACCGCAAACCATGATCGGCGATGAAGTCGTGGTGCTCGACCCCGACGCCCGAAAAGGCGCGGCCGAGCCCGCCACCCTGCTGTTTCACAAGCCCGCAGGCTTCGATGCCTTCAACGGCATTGGCAGCGATGCGATGGGCGTGACGCCCGCGACGCACTGGGCCGACGACCCCTCCGAGGTGCGCCTGCTGCAGCGTCACTTCGAGCGTCTGACGGCGCTGGTGCCGCTGGACGCCGCCGCCAGCGGCTTAATCGTATTGACGCAGGACGGCCGCATCTGGCGCCGCCTTACCGAAGACGCCGATCAGATCGAACACGAATATTTGGTGCAGGTGGAAGGCCGCATCGCGCCGTATGGCCTGCATAAGCTGGGCAACGGCCTGCGGCTGGACGGCCGCGACCTGCCGAACTGCAAGGTCAGTTGGCAAAACGAAACCACGCTGCGTTTCGCCATCAAGGGCGCGCAGCCGCGCCAGCTTCAGGCCATGTGCGGCTTGGTTGATCTGCAGGTGATCGGCATTCGACGGCTGCGCGTCGGCAAGGTCGCCATCGGCAAAGGCCCGGAAGGCGCCATGCCGCCCGGACAGTGGCGCTATCTGCCGGCCGGCGAGCGCTTTTAAGCGGCGAGTAGTGCTCCTGCGCGGCCGTTTCAACCCCGCCAGTTGGCGTTCGCATCCCAAAACGCCACGCTCTTGGCATACGCCTCGCGATCAATCGGCACGCCGCTGCCGCCCTCATCGACGCCCAGCGCATTGCGCATGATGGTGATGGGCGCCATTGGCGTTTCTTCGGGCTCGGCCGTGTACATGCAGCCCACCACGCCCCAGTCGGCGTCGATGGGTGAGCCCTCTTTCGCCAGCTGCTCGGCGCTGTAAAGAATCACCACCAAGTACTCGGCCACTGGCGGCTCCACACCCTCAAACCAGCGATTCAACACCGGCAATTCGGCCTTGGTGCGGGCTTCATAGGCGGAGCGCAGCGCGTGGCGATTGGCGTCGGTGATCGGCACCGTCAGGCAGCGTGTGCTCGTCCAGTTGCGATGCACGTGCAGCATGCAAAATGGCGCGTAGCCCTGAAGCACCTTCAGCGGCGGATGGGCGTTGAGATGCGCCACAAATTCATCGGCACTGATGTCTTGAATGGTGTTGCGGCGCGGCTCGCGCGGAAACAAACGCGGTCGCGCGAATTCGGTCAGAACAATACTCATGCAGCACCACGGAAAAACCAGAATCGAAATCATAGCGGCCTCGGCGCCAACGAAGCTTTGACCCACTGAGCGCCGGATCAGGCGATGATGCGGCCCGACCTTTTTTGGGGTTTCGCCAATGCATCGTGCTTTCGCTGCCCGCGCTCTTGTCCTCACGGGCCTTGCCCTTGCCCTTGCCGCCTTGCCCGCCTTTGCCGCACCCGGCTATTTCCGCTTTCCCGCCGTGCACGGCGAGACCCTCGTGTTCACTGCCGAAGGCGATCTCTGGACCACGTCGGCAGCAGGGGGCGAAGCGCGCCGCCTGACCACGCACGCGGGCCAAGAGACGCAATCGGCCCTGTCGCCGGACGGCACGCGTGTGGCCTTCGTCGGCCAGTACGAAGGCCCGGCCGACGTCTACGTCATGCCGCTGATCGGCGGCATGCCCACCCGTCTGAGCTTCGACGGCGGGCGCGTCGACGTGCACGGCTGGTCGCCGCAAGGCGAGGTGGTCTACAGCAGCGAAGAGCTGAGCGGCCCCACCGCACAGCGCGTGCTGCGCATGGTGAATCCCAGCACGCTCGCCACGCGCGAACTGCCCCTGCACGACGCGCAGCAAGTGGCCTTCGACGCCAAAGGCCGCGTGCTGTTCACCCGCTTCGGCGCCCACGTCAATGGCGACAATGCGCGGGGCTATCGCGGTGGCGCGATGGGCCAGCTTTGGCTGTTCGACCCCGCCACCGATGCCGAGGCGCGACGCTTAGGCAGCGACGCTGACGGGGCGATGTCGAACCCGATGCGGCTGGGCGAACGCTGGTACTTCATCGGCAATCGCGACGGCCATGACGCCCTGTGGTCGATGAACGAGGACGGTGGCGACTGGCGCAACCATGCCGAGCACGCGCCATGGGACGTCCGCAGCGCACGCACGGACGGCCAGCGCATCGCGTATCAGGTTGGCGCCGATGTGCACCTGTTTAGTCCTCAGGACAACAGCCATCGCCCGGTCGCGCTGAGCCTGCTGTCGGATTTCGAACGTCAACGCGAACGCTGGCTGGAGCGCCCGCTGCGCTTCCTCGAATCCAGTCGTCTGGCGCCCAGCGGCGACCGCGTCGCGCTTACGGTTCGCGGCCGCATTGTCTTGGCCGCACCCGGCCCGCTGCGCCGCGTCGAAGTAGCCACACCGCCTGATCAACGCGCTCGCGGTGCCGTGCTCTCGGCCGATGGCCGCTGGGTGTACGCCATTGCCGATCATCAAGGCCGCCCAGAAATTTGGCGCTTCGCCGCCGACGGTCGTGCCGAAGCCAAGCCTCTGACCAGCGACGGCAGCGCCCACCGCTGGGCCCTGTATCCCTCGCCGGACGGACGCTATCTCGCCCACACGGACAAGGGCGGCGCGCTGCACTTGCTTGATCTGAACTCGGGCCGCAACACCCTCATCGACCGCGACACCTTCGGCGACGACAGCTTCGAAGACCTCGTGTGGTCGTCCGACAGCCGCGCCCTGTCCTACATCCGTCCCAATAGTCGCGCCGCGCGCGGTCAGGTGCTGCTGTTCCGCATCGGCGATGCAAGCCCGAGCGTGGTCACCAGCGACCGCTACGTCTCGGCCTCGCCGGCGTTTTCGCCGGATGGCCTCTGGCTCTACTTCCTGTCTGACCGCTCATTCGTGGCCTCGCCTTCCGGCCCTTGGGGCGACCGCAACACCGGCCCGGGCTTCGACCGTCGCAGCAAGGTCTATGCCCTCGCCCTGCAGCCGGGCAATCGCTTCCCCTTCGCCGCGCCGAATGAATTGGCGATGCCCGACGACAAGGCCGCAGACGAGTCCGACACCGATAAGGACAAGCCCGCAGACAAAGCCGCCCTGCCCGCCATCGTGCTTGAGGGCCTTGTCGAACGCCTGTTCGAAGCGCCGGTGCCGCCGGGTAACTACGGCACCCTCTTGGTCGACGCCGAACGCTTTTACTTGCTCGACCGCGCCCCGGTGCCGACGGACGGCGGCGTCTTGAAGACCTTCGGCATCGCCGCGCAGGGCAGCACGCTGGAGGATTTCGCCCGCGACGTTCGCAACGCGCAAATCAGCAGCGACGGCAAGCGCCTTGCCTTGGTGCAGCAGTCGGGCACGAACGATCCCGTGCTGCTGATGGTCGACGCTGGCGCCAAGCTGCCGGAAAAACTCGGCCCTGCCAC
>JBBQIA010000170.1:0-4846 GCA_038324485.1 Lysobacterales bacterium | reverse complement strand
CCGTACATGTTGCGGCCCCGCACCGCGCCGCCGGCCACGCCTTCATTGAGCCTGTTGACGCTGAACGGCCTGTGCGCCGCCCACGGCGTGGTGGTGCCGATGCAGTGCGAGTACTTCGCGCTGGAAGGCCTCTCGGCTTTGGTGAACACCATCGATGCGCTGAAGCAGAAGCTCAATCCGACGCTGGAGATCACCGGCATCGTTCGCACCATGTACGACGTGCGCAACAACCTCGCCAGCGCGGTGTCGAACGAACTGACCACGCACTTCGGCGACAAAGTGTTTCGCTCCATCGTGCCGCGTAACGTGCGCTTGGCCGAAGCGCCGAGTCACGGCATGAGCATCATTGGCTACGACCGCAGCTCGCGCGGCGGCATCGCCTACTTGGGTCTCGCTGGCGAGATCATCCGCAACGAGAAAAAGATGGCCCGGGAGGCCACCCGATGAGCACCAAAGCGCGCGGCCTTGGCCGTGGACTCGACGCCCTGCTGGGCACCGGCAACAAGGGCGCCAAGGCCGATGAGCCCTCGCCCGGCGACGTACTGAAGACCCTGCCCATCGACCAACTGCAGGCCGGCCGCTATCAGCCGCGTCAGGTGTTCGACGGCGACAAGCTGGAAGAACTGGCCGACTCGATTCGCCAGCAGGGCGTGATCCAGCCCATCTTGGTGCGCAGTCTCGGCAAAGACCGATTCGAAATCATTGCCGGCGAACGCCGCTGGCGCGCGGCCTCGCGCGCCGGGCTGACGGACGTGCCCGTGGTGGTGCGCAAGGTCGACGACCGCGCCGTGATTGCGATGGCGCTGATCGAAAACATTCAGCGCGAAGACCTGAACCCGCTGGAAGAAGCGCAGGCTTTGGCGCGACTCATCGACGAATTCGCGCTGACCCATCAGCAGGCCGCCGAAGCCGTGGGTCGCTCGCGCGCGGCGGTGTCGAACCTGCTGCGCTTGCTGGAACTGCCGGAACCCATCCGTGCTTTGTTGGAAGCACGACGCTTAGAAATGGGCCACGCCCGTGCGCTGCTAACGCTGGCGGCTCCGGCCGCCTTGGCGCTGGCGCAGCAAGCCGCCGAGCAAGGCTGGTCGGTTCGCGAAGTGGAACGCCGCGCGCAAGAATTGGCCGCCGGCCGGCTGCCGGAAGGCAAGTCATCCGCCAAGCCCAAGGCGAAGCCCGACGCTGATGTTGCGCAGCTGGAGCGCGAGCTGAGCGACCTGCTCGGCACCAAGGTCGAAGTGCAGTCGGGCCGCGGCGGCAAGGGCAAGCTGGTCTTGCACTACCACGGCCACGACACGCTTGACGGTTTGCTGGATCGCTTGCGCGGCCCCTCGCACTAAATTGAAATCGTGATTTAGCAAACGCTTAACTGTCGCAGGCGTAATGTCCGCAACCGCAGCTTCTTTTCGCTCGGATCATTCATGCCGTTTCGCCCCGCTCGGCTGCAAGCCATCGCCATTGTCGCGATGCTGCTGGTCGTCGCTTTTGCGGCGCTGGGCGCTCGCCCACTATGGGATCCCGACGAAGGCCGCTACACCAATGTGGCGCTGAACATGCTGTCGAGCGGCGATTTCGTTCACCCGATGCGCAGCGAGGAAGCCGGCCACTGGACCAAACCGCCGCTCACCTACTGGGCCATCGCCAGCAGCATCGCCACGTTCGGCCCAACGCCGTGGGCCGCCCGATTGCCAATGGCTTTGGCGTTTCTGGCCACCGCTTTCCTGTGCTTTCGAATGGCCCGGCGGATCGTCCCCAGCCGCGACGTGTGGGCAGCCTTGGCTTTCGGTACCGCATTTTTTCCGGCCATGGCGGCGCAAGCCGTCACCACCGACTTCCTGCTGACGGCCTTTTTGTCGCTGGCCAGGTGGGGCTATGTCGAAGCGCGCTTCGGCGCATCGGAAATGCGATCACGCTGGGTGATCGTGTTTTGGCTGGGCTTGGGGCTGGGCTTTCTGACCAAGGGCCCGCCGGCCCTGCTGCCGCTCTTGGCCATCGCCCCGTTTCAATGGCTCTCGCCGCGCGAGCAGCGCCCACGCCTGATGGTCAGCGCCGGCGTTCCGATCTTTTTAGTGCTGGCCTTCGGCTGGTTTGCGTGGGTGACCTGGCAGCGTCCCGACCTGCTGCGCTACTTCCTCGGCCAAGAGGTTGTTGAACGCATCGCTGGGCACGGCTTTGGTCGCAATACCGGGCCGCTGGGCTGGGCCAAGGTCTATCTGCCGGTGATCCTGCTTGGCACGCTGCCGTGGACGCTGGCGCTGTGGCGCTGGATGCGCGGCATTGCGTGGCGCACGCGTATGGCGCGGTTGCGCGACTGGGCCGCCGACCCCAGCGCCGCCCCAGACCTGCTGCTGACCCTGTGGTTTGCCCTGCCCTTGCTGGCGCTGTGCATCGCGTCCTCGCGCTTGCCGCTCTACGTGCTGCCTCTGTTCACCCCGCTGGCTTTGATGGTGGCGCGCAGTCCAGGAAACCCCTTTCGGCACCTCGGCCTGCTGGCGCTGTGGGTCGCGGCCTTGATCGGCCTGCGCGTCTATTTGGCTCAGCACCCGACCGATGCCGACGCCTCGGCGTGGGCGCGTGACATTGCCGCGCGGGTGGACGGGCCCATCAGCGAGGTGGTGTTCGTCGAAGACAAGCCGCGCTACGGGCTGCACCTGTATCTCGACGCTGAAATCGAGTCGGTAATGCTGGGCGACAGCGATGCAGTGGCTACGGCCAGCGACTTCGACCATTCGCTGTGGCGCGAGGTCAAGGAGAACGAACCCACCGTCGTTTATCTGGTGCCAAACGAGCGCTGGGCAGACGTGCAGACCTTCTTGGCCACCCACGGCGTCATCGCTGAGGCTTACGGTGAACCGATGCGAGGGCGTATCGTTTTCGGCGTTCGCCGCAAGAATTCGCCCTCAGCGGCCACCCCTTCTCATCCTTTTGGAGATTCCCCATGACCCCCTGCGCGCTTTCGGTGGTCGTTCCCGCCTTCAACGAAGAGGGCAACGTCGGTCACTTGGTCGACGAAGTCGTGGCCGCGCTTCGCGGTCGTATCGACTTCGAGATGGTGTTCGTCGACGACTGCTCGAAGGACGGCACGCTGGCAGAACTAAAAGCCACGCAAGCGCGACACCCGGAGCTTCGCGTGCTCTCGCACGAGCGCCAAAGCGGGCAGAGCACGGCCGTGCGCAATGGCATCAAGGCCGCGCGCGGCGCATGGATTGCCACGCTGGACGGTGACGGCCAAAACGACCCGGCCGACATTCCCAAGCTGCTCGCCGAGCGCGCCAACGCCGCCAGTGATGTGAAGTGCTTTGCCGGCTGGCGCACCACGCGCAAAGACGATGCCGGCAAGCGGTTCAGCTCGAAGGTGGCGAACGCCGTGCGCTCGCGCTTGCTGCGCGACGCCACGCCAGACACGGGCTGCGGCATCAAGCTCTTCGAGCGCGAGGTGTTTCTTGACCTGCCCTACTTCGACCACATGCACCGCTACATTCCGGCGCTGATGCAGCGCGCCGGCTGGCGCACCGTGAGCGTGCCGGTGAACCACCGCCAGCGCGGCGCGGGCGCCTCGAAGTACACCAACTTCGGTCGCTTGATGGTGGCCTTCGCCGACCTGCAGGGCGTGGCGTGGTTGATCCGCCGCAGCAAGCGCACCGCCGTGCGCGAGTTCGGCACTGAAAGGACGCAAGCATGAATAGCGAAATTTTCTGGCTGGACTGGACCGGCCTGCACATCACGCCGTGGAAGCTGATTGGCTACACCGGCGCACTGATGTTTGGTGGCCGCTGGCTGGTGCAGTTCGTGGCCAGCAAGCGCAAAGGCCGGCCGGTGATTCCGCGCGCGTTTTGGTACATGAGCATCGTCGGCAGCTTCATGACGCTCAGCTACTTTTTGTTTTCGGCCAAGCAAGATTCCGTGGGCGTGCTGCAGAACCTCTTCCCCACATTTACCGCCTTCTACAGTCTGTGGCTGGACATCCAGCATCGCGGCTGGGACAAGACGCGCGCCGACCACGGCATGTCGCCACAGGTGGGCGAAGAGCCGCTAAAGCCCGACGAGGCTTAGGCCAGACCTAGCCCATCGCCCCAAACAGGCTGCCGGCCAACCACGTGCCGGCCATCGCCAAGCCACCCCATAGCCCCATGCGCGCCGCGGCTTTTCCCATCGGCGCGCCGCCCAAGTTTGCGGCCAAGGCGCCCAAGCCCACCAGCAAGATCAGGCTGCTGAAGACGAGGCCGAGGCTCAGCAAGCCCTGCGGCAGCGCGATGCTGACCAGAAGCGGCACGGCGGCACCCGATGCGAAGGCCGAGGCCGAAGCCAGGGCCGCCTGCAAGGGCCTAGCCCGCGTCTGCGCGGTGATGCCCAGTTCGTCGCGCGCGTGCGCCTCCAGCGCGTCGTGCGCGGTCAGCGCCTCGGCCACGCGCATCGCCAATTCAGGCGGCAAGCCGCGACCCTGCTGAAGACCGGCGAGCTCCTTGAGTTCGCCGGCTGGATCGTCGACCAACTCGCGACGTTCTCGGGCCAAATCGGCCGCTTCGGCATCGGCCTGCGAACTCACGGAAACGTATTCGCCCGCAGCCATCGAGAACGCACCGGCGACCAAGCCTGCACCGCCCGCCATCAGCTGGGTGCGCGTGTCGCCGCCGGCCGCCAAGACGCCGAGCAGCAGGCTAGCGGTCGAGATCAGACCGTCGTTTGCGCCCAGCACCGAGGCACGCAGCCAGCCGGCGTGCTCGATGCGATGCCCTTCGACATGACGTGGGCTCATGCGCGGCGACGAACCGGCAGCATCCGCCGCAGGGTGTCGTCGCGACGCAGGTAGTGGTGGGCAAGGCCCGCAGCGGCATGCAGGCCGATCAAC
>JBBQIA010000169.1:0-4851 GCA_038324485.1 Lysobacterales bacterium | reverse complement strand
ATCGGCTGGGACCGCCGCGACACCGACGCCGAAAAGGAACGCCAGCGCATGGCGTGGATCCTGTCGCATCGCGGCCACGCCGTTGCCAATGGCTTGCCGGTGCTCAGCTGCAACCGCACCGGCTTCGAAGCGTCACCGATCGACGGCCCCGGCATTCAATTTTGGGGCTCCAGCTTCGTCTGCGGTCCTCAGGGTGAAATATTGGCGGAAGCCTCTCGCGATTCGGCGGAAATTTTGCATTGCGACGTCGACTTGTCGCGCGGCGAAGCCGTACGCCGCATTTGGCCCTTCCTGCGCGACCGTCGCATCGATGCCTATGGCGAACTCACCCGCCGATTCCGCGATTGAACCATCGCGACCTGTCGCCCTGCGGCGCACTCTGGACCATGACTTGAACGATTCTTTGCTGACCACTGCCCTCGCCGGCCAGCCACACGCCTTCGTGGAGCGCGACGGCGTGCACTACACGTTACTGGGTACCGCTCACGTGTCGCACGAGAGCGTAGCAGCCGTTGAAGCGGCGCTTGCCAGCGAAGCTTTCGACGTCATCGCGGTGGAGCTTGACCCCGCGCGCCATCGCGCACTCACCGACCCGAACGCCATGGCCAAGCTGGACCTGGTCGAAGCGATTAAGACGGGCAAGGCCGGCCTGCTCGCCGCCAATTTGGCGCTTGCGGCCTATCAGCGACGTCTGTCCGAACAACTGGGTATTGATCCGGGCGCCGAACTCAGGGCTGCAGCAGAAGGTGCTGCGGCGCGCGGTCTGCCCTTGGCGCTGATCGACCGCGACATTGGCCTGACCTTTAAGCGCGCGTGGGGGCGCCTGGGCTTTTGGAAACGCTCGATGCTGGGCGCTGGCTTGGCCACCAGCCTGATCATTGACGAGAAAGTGGAAGACGACGCCATCGAGCAGCTGAAACAAGGCGACGTGCTCGAAGCCAGCTTCGCCGAGTTCGCCGGGCAGAGCCCCGAGCTGTATGAGGCCATCATCACTGAGCGTGATCGCTACATGGCCGCGAAGCTTCGGGAAGCCGGTGCAGCGCATCCCGGTAAGCGCATTTTGGCGGTCATCGGTGCAGGGCATTTGGCCGGCTTGAAAACGGCACTCGCCGACGGTGGCATCCAGCCCGATGCGGAGATTGCTGCGCTGGAATCCTTGCCCGTTTCCTCGGGTCTGCCCTGGGTCAGCATCATTCTTGTTGGTTTTCTGATCGGCGGATTCTTCTGGGGTTGGCAGAAGGGCGGCATTGAAACCGGCGGCGCTCTGCTGCTGCAGTGGGCGGTGATCACCGCAGCCGGCGGCGCGCTCGGCTGTTTGGCGGCAGGCGGCCATCCTTTAAGCATCCTTGCAGCGGCCCTGTCCTCACCGATCACGCCGCTGCATCCTGCGCTGGGATCGGGCACGGTCAGCGCCTTGGTGGAAGCGTGGGTGCGCAAGCCCGATTACGCGGAATTTCTCGCCCTCCGCGACGACACCCGCAGCCTGCGCGGCTGGTGGCGCAATCGTGTGGCCCGCACCCTGCTCAACTTCTTCCTCACCTCGCTCGGCACCGCGCTCGCGGTTTGGGCCGCAGGCGCGGGGATGCTTGCACGCCTTTTATGACGACCGACACGCAGCCTGAGTCCACCGGCCCGCTCATGCTGCCGCGCTGGCGGCGTGCCGTCGTCAAAGTGGGCAGCAATATTGTCGCGCCGGAAGGCAGCCGCCTGTCGATGCGTCACCTGCTGTCGATCGCTCGCTTCATTTCCGAAGCCCGCGCTGAGGGTCGCGAAGTGGTCTTGGTGTCCTCGGGTGCGGTGGCCGCAGGACGCGCGCTGATTGGTGCCGGGAAAAACCCTGCTGCGCTGCCGGTGCGGCAGGCTCTCGCAGCCATCGGCCAGCCGCGTTTAATCGATGCGTGGTCGAGGCTGTTCGATAGCCCGTG
This sequence comes from Lysobacterales bacterium, assembly GCA_038324485.1. Classification (GTDB taxonomy): domain Bacteria; phylum Pseudomonadota; class Gammaproteobacteria; order Xanthomonadales; family Xanthomonadaceae; genus Silanimonas. Next base: position 2,926 of record JBBQIA010000169.1, on the reverse strand, counting down.
CGCGCAGGTGCTTCTGACTTGGGACGACCTGCAAAGCCGACGCCGCTTCGTCAATGCCAAGAACACCCTCCGCGAACTGCTGCATGCGGGGGTCTTGCCGATCATCAACGAAAACGATTCAGTGGCCGTTGACGAACTGCGGCTTGGCGACAACGACAACTTGGCTGCGCACGTTGCGGTCTTGGTGGATGCCGACCTGCTGCTCATTCTTTCTGACATTGACGGCCTCTACGACGCCGACCCGCGCACGAACCCAAGCGCGCAGCGACTCCGCCATGTCGACGGCATCGACGACGCGCTGCTGGCACTCGCCGGCGGCGCAGGGACCAGCGTGGGAACCGGCGGCATGCGCACCAAGTTGGAGGCCGCAGCCAAAGCAACGGCGCGCGGTATTCCGACGGCCATCGTGCACGGCCGACGCGCCGAGGCGTTGGAAGCGCTGTCGCGGGGCGAATGCCCCGGCACTCTGTTCAAGGCCACGACGAATCCGGCCAGCGCCAAAGCCCACTGGATGCGCCACGCCTTAGCCAGCCAAGGCCGGTTGATCATCGATGCGGGGGCGGCTCGTGCGCTGACCGAACGCGGCGCCTCGCTTCTGCCCGCTGGGCTGCGCGGCGTTGAGGGGCAGTTTCGCGCAGGCGACGCGGTGGACTTGGTTGTGGAATCCACTAATGCGCCACTGGCCAAGGGCATCGCCCAATACGAGGCCAGCGAACTGCGTCGAATCGTCGGTCGGCCCAGCGCCGAGTTGGCCACCCTGCTCGGCTATCAGGGCCCCGAGACGGTCATTCACCGCGACGACCTAGTCCTGCTGTAACGCGCGGCGGCCTTAGGGTCAGACCGCCCGCGCCAAACGCCAAGACTTACTCGGCCGCAATCACCGGCGCCACGCCCATGCGCTCTCGTGCCCGGCGAAAAGCAGCGCCCGCCCAGTTACCCAAGTCATCGAGCATTGCGTAAATCGTCGGCAGGAACAGCAGGCTGACCACGGTCGAGAAAAGCAAGCCACCCACGATGGCGCGTGCCATCGGGTAATAGCCGGGGCCGTCGCCGCCAATCTGGGTCGTGCCGATGCACAGCGGCACCATGCCCAAGATGGTCGTACCCATCGTCATCAAGATCGGGCGCAAGCGTTCGCGACTGCCTTCCACCAAGGCATCCGTGCGCGACTTTCCCTCGCGCCGCAGGTTGTTGATGTGCTCGATCATCACGATGCCGTTGTTCACCACAACACCCATAAGCACCAATATCCCGATGGCCGCCATGATGGTGAAGGTGGTGTCGGTCAAGACGAAGAACCAAAATACGCCGAAGGCCGAGAACACGATGCTGCTCATGATCGCCAAGGGATAAAGCAGCGACTCGAATAGCGCCGCCATGACGATGAAAATCATGATGATGGCAATCAAGGTATTGAAGGCCATCTGCGCGCCGGCTTCGTCGTTGCGCTGGAAATCGCCGCCGAAACTGAAGCCATAGCCCGGCGGGAAATCCACTTTCGACAGCACCTCGGTTAAGGCCTTGCGCGCGTCCTCATTCGTTTTCCCGTCCGGCAGATTCGCTGCAAACGACAGCGAGGTCCGGCGATTTTGCCGATTGATTTGCCCCGCACCCTTCACAATGTCGAGGTCCACCATCGACATCAGCGGCACGCGGCCACCGTCGGGACGAGTCAGCGACAAGGAACTCAAATTGCTGACCTGGAACTTCTCGGCGCCGGCGAAGCGAATCCACACCGGAACCTCCTCGCCGTCGCGGCGGAACTCGCGTAGCGGCGAACCGCGCAGCGCAATACTGATGTACTGCGCCACTTCCTGTGCTGAGAACCCGTAAGCCGCAGCGCGGTCACGATCAACGCTCACCTGCACTTCGCTGGTCTCGTCGCCGGTGTCGATACGCACATCGCGCAATTCCGGGCGCCGCGCAAGAATCGGCAGAACGCCCTCCGCAATCGTCATCAACTCTTCGTTCGAGTCGCCAAACATCCCCACGCGAACGCCTTGGCCCATGCCGCCACCACCACCGCCGCCCTCACCACCGGTGCCTTCGATGCCGATTTCTGCGAGCGCTGACTTCGGCAACACCTCGCGAATCTTTTCTTCCAATTCTTCGGTCGGAAGCAGATCACCGCCCGTCGAACGCAAGGTCAGGTCAATGCCACCCCAGCCGCGTTCGCTGTAAACCGTGTAGATCTGTTCAATCTGGAAGGCCTCGCGGTTTGCATCCATCACCTGCTCGACCTTCATCATCTCGCCGAGCATTTGATCGAGGCTGTAGGACCCGTGCCAATTGAAGTAGATGTCGATCTCGCGACCGGCATCGTTTTTGAACATGTCGACCTTCATCCAGCCGAACATCACAGGCATGAGGCTGAGCACGATGATGAGCCCCCCAGCGGCCACCGACTTCGCGCGATGCTCCAGCGACCAGCGCAGTCCGCGCGCATAGGCCGCGGACACGCGAGGCACGAGGCCGCTGGGGTCTGCAGGCTTTGCGGAGGTTTTCAGCCGCGACGCAATCATCGGAATCAAGCTGACCGCTACCAGCCAAGAGGCCAGCAAGGACAGCGTGATCGTGACCGCCACTTGGCCCAAGAAAATACTGATCTGATTAACGGCGCCAAACAGATTGGGCACAAAGACGATGATGCTGGTGAGCGTTCCGGCGCTGATCGCCAACTGCACGCTGCGGGTTCCCTCAATCGCACAGCGCATCGGGTCGTCGGGATATTTCTCCCGGTACTGGTAGATGCTTTCCACTACCACCACGGCATTGTCCACCAGCATTCCGAGGCCCAGCAGCAGGCCCATCATCGTCAGAATATTGAGCGTCAGGCCCATGAAATACATGATGCCGAGCGTCATCACGATGCAGAATGGAATGGCGAGCGCCACAATCAAGGTGCTCGGCCAGAGCCGCAAGAAGT
>JBBQIA010000168.1:0-4852 GCA_038324485.1 Lysobacterales bacterium | reverse complement strand
CAAGCGCAAGAGCATCTCGGCGTGCAGAGCGCTGGTGGCTCCCTTGAGGGGGACGATGCGCTGCGCAAACAGCACGAACGCGTCGTCATCAAGCGCCTGCTCAAGACGCGTCGCCCACTGCATTTCGGCATGACGATGCTTCAAAGACGCGTCGGTCTCCATCCACTCATGAACCCGATTTCGCCCGCCTTCTTTCGCGGCATAGCAGGCGGCATCAGCGGCTTGCATCACCAGTGCCGTGGTGGTGAAGCGCCGGTCCACCGGCACCAGCCCAATACTGGCTCCAACGCGCAAACGCTGATCACCGTGCACGAAGCGAAAGCTCTCAACTCGGTCACAGATACTCTGAGCCACCCGCATCGCCTGCTCGGTCGTGCAGTGCTCCAGCAGCACGCCAAATTCGTCGCCGCCCAGCCGCGCCAAAACGTCGCGGCTGCGCACCACGTCCTGCATCAGCTTCGAGACCTGCTGAAGCAACTCATCACCGGCCGTATGGCCGCAGGTGTCGTTAACGATCTTGAACTGGTCCAAGTCGATATAAAGCAGCGCATGCTGGCTTTCATCGCTTTGGGCCTGTTGCAGCAGGCGCGTGAGTCGCGTGTCCAACTCGTCCCGATTGACGAGGCCAGTGAGCGGATCGTGGGTGGCTCGAAAGCGCATCTCGCCGCTCAGACGACGCTGCTCGGTCACGTCGTGGAACACCAGAACGGCTCCGAGCACATCGCCCGAGCCACTGAAAATCGGTGCTGCGGAATCTTCGATGCCGTACTCCTGCCCGTCCCGTGCGATCAGCACAGTGTGATTGGCCAAGCCGACGATTTTGCCTTCCCTCAGGCAGTGCAGCACTGGGTTTTCGGCCGGTTCGCGCGTCGCCTCATTGAGGATGTGGAACACCGTCAATACGTCTTGACCCATGGCTTCGTCGCTCGACCAACCGGTCAGCCGCTCGGCAACCGGGTTCAGCCAAGTGACTTTGGCCCCGACGTCGGTGGTGATCACCGCGTCACCGATGGATGCCAGCGTGACGCGCAATAGCTCCCGTTGATCCGACACGTGCCGGGACAGCTCGCGCACCTCGGTCACGTCCCAGTTCACGCCAATCATGCGCACATCCTGCCCAGCGCTATCGCGGATGACGTGCGCTGCAGCTTTGATATGGCGGACGCTGCCGTCACGCCAAATCACCCGAAATTCGCTGCCGAAGGGCTGCCCGGTTTCGTGTGCGAGCTGCAAACCCGCCTCGGCTTCGACTCGGTCTGCTGGGTGCAGTCGATTGGTCCAATCACCGTATTCCACGGGGGGGCCGCCCTCGGGGCGATCGTAGAGCCGATGCATCTGCGCGTCCCAGCTCAAGACTCCCGTCGCTACTTCAAGGACCCACACGCCAATGCCGCCGGCTCCGGTCGCCAAAGCGACGCGCTCGTAAGCCTCTTTCAGCGCCTCGGTTTGTTGACGGCGCTCCGTCACGTCCTGAAAGGCACCGTAAAGGCGAACCGGCTTGCCGTCCTGCATTTGCGTGCCGCCGACCGCCCGTGCCCAGATGCGCTGGCCGTCTTTGCGGATCACCGGCAGTTCCAGATCCCAACTCCCGCCCGATTGCATGGACTCGCTGACCGCCGCAGAAATTACTGGCTTGGCTTCGGGAGCGTAAAAATCGAAGGCCTCTTCCAAGCTCGGCCTGTAGCCCGGGGGCACCCCGTGGATGCGGCAGGTCTGGTCGCTCCAAATGGGTCCATCTGCACCAATGTCCACTTCCCAGCCGCCCACGCCAGACACCTCGCTGGTGCGCTGCAGCAGGAGCTGCGTTCGCGCCAGCTGGCTTTCCTGCTCCTTGCGGCGCGTGATGTCGGTACCAATAAAAACGTGTCGCTCAATGTTCCCGCTCAAGCCAGACAAGGGCGCGATAAAGGTGTCGGTCCAGTAGAGCGCGCCCTGCGCATCACGGTTGGAGATCTCGCCGCGCCACGATCGCCCTGACGAATTCTCGGCCCGAATGTGTTCAAAGAACTCGGTCGACTGCTGCCCTGAGCGCAGCATCTGAATGTTCTGACCGATCAAGGCCTCTCGCGGATACCCACTCAAGCGCCGCTCAACCTCGTTGATGTCGAGGATTCGGCCATCAAGGTCTGTGGTCGTGAACAGAAACTGGTCGGTAATCGTGTCTAGCAACCCATCGACCGATAGGCTGCGCTCCGTCTCATCAACGACCGAGCCCACATAACCACTGACCTCAGCATCGAATTCGCGCACCGGCCGAGCGTGAACGTGCACCAGGCGCAGGCTGCCGTCGGGGCGCTTAATGCGAAAGCGCAGGTCGAAGTCCTCGAGTGCGTCCACCGCGTCTTGCCAGTGTCGAACCACCAGATTCCGGTCGTCGGGATGCAGGGTGGCCGACCAGCCGTGACCCAGCGCCTGCTCCACCGAAAGACCATAGATGGCCTGCCACTGCAGGTTGACCATGGTGCAAGCGCCGTCCATATCGGTCGCAAACACCCCGACGGGCGCCACCTGCGCTAGTGCGGCAAAGCGCTGCTCTGACCGATTTTGGCTTTCACGCAGTGCGTCCAATTCGCGCAAAGCAACGCGTGCTTCCAGCGCATGCACCGCGGCGGCGGCCAAATGCGTGAGCACTTCGCGTTGGGTCTCGCTCAACTGCCGGGGCTGACGGTCGATCACGCAGAGCGTGCCCACCCGTGCGCCACCCGCCAAGATGAGCGGTGCACCCGCATAAAACCGAATATCGGGGGCACCCGTTACCAAAGGGTGTCTATCGAAGCGCGGGTCTTGCGTCGCGTCGGGCACCTCAAAAACGGCATCGGAGTCGATGGCATGGGCGCAGAAACCACCAACGCGCGGCGTCTGGGTCGCGCTTTCCAAGCCAAACTTGGCCTTGAACCACTGCCGATCGGCATCGACAAAGCTGATCAACGCGATGGGCGCCCCACACAGCGCTGCGGCGGCCTGCGCCAACGCATCGAACTCGCGCTCCGCGGCGGTATCCATCACCTGAAGCCCCTCGAGGGCGCGCAAACGATCTGCTTCAGTCACGCTCATGGGCCCCGGCCTGCATCAGCGCCGCGCGCCGTGTGCTTTGAGCATAATGTGAAGAGACCCCGAAGAGGTGCCCTTCGACGGGAAACACACGTCTTTACGGCTCAGTAAACACCAGCACCGCCGCCGCTATGCCGCCTCCGGATTTACGGCCTTCAGGACCTTAGGAACTCAGCCACCTGATCCACCAAGGCCTCAACCGCTGCCTTGTCACTGATGACGCGCAGCTCGGGCGAAAAGGGAGGCTCGTAGTCGCCACCGATTCCGATGGTGTTGCTCAGGCCACCCGATTTGGCCCTGGCATAAAGGCCCTTGGGGTCACGCGCCGCGCAAGTTTCTCTTGAGGCATCAACAAAGACCTCTACGAATTCGCCGGGCGCAAAGCGCGCCCGCACGGCATCGCGATCCGCTCGAAATGGCGAGATCGCGCTGACGATCACCACTAAGCCGGCGTCCACCATCAAGCGTGCAACTTCGCCCAAACGACGCACGTGTTCATGCCGATCATCAGCGCTAAAGCCAAGGCCTTTCGACAGGCCGGCGCGCGTGTTGTCGCCGTCCAGAACCATCGTGTGCCGATCCTCCGCCGCAAGTCGACGTTCCAGCGCGTCGGCCAGCGTGCTTTTGCCGGCGCCAGAAAGTCCGGTCAACCAAATGCAGCGCGCCTGTTGCCCTTTAGCCGCCGCGCGTTCGGCCTGCCCGATGCTGAAGGCTTGCGTGTAGGCGCGCTCTGCGCCGCGGGCAATCGGCTCAATCACCAAGCCCGCGCCGGCGGTGGCGTTGGTGATTCGATCGATCACGATGAACCGACCCAGCTCATCGCCGTCGGCAAAGGGCGCCAGCGGAACGGCTTGCTCCAGCACCCACTCCACGCGACCGATGCCGTTCAGCGCGATCTCGGCCGCAGCATGCGTGCCGCCCTGATGAATGTCGCGCAGGTGTTCGATGGCGGCGAGCCGGGCGATGATCGACTTCGGTCCGACACGCAGCAGATAGCGTTGCCCCGGCCACAGCGGCGCCGCATCCAGCCACACCATGTCGGCACGCAAACGATCAGCCAGTACAAGCTTCGATCCCGCGCCGACGATCACATCGCCGCGCGATACATCTACGTTGTTGCTCAAGACCAAGGTGACGGGGCGCCCGGCCTCGGCGCTGTCCAAGTCGCTCCCGGGCCCGACGATGCGGGCAATACGAGTCTTTAGACCCGCCGGCATCACGGTCACTGCGTCCCCAACACGCACGCGGCCGCGAGCCGGCGTCCCTGCAAAGCCACGAAAATCCTGATGCGGACGATTCACCCACTGCACCGGAAATTGAAATGGGCCATCAATCGGCGGCACTCGCGCAGGCATGGCTTCCAAAGCCGGCAGCAAGGGCAAGCCGCGAAACCAGGGCGATTGTGGCGACCGCTTCAACACGTTATCGCCGTGCCTCGCCGAGAGCGGAATGGCCTGCACCTCCTCGAACCCGAGCGCCTCCGCTAGCCCTGCATACTCCGCAACAATCTTCGAAAAGCGCGCCTCGTCCCAGTCGATCAAGTCCATCTTGTTCACGGCCAAGACCACGCGCGTGATACCCAGAAGGCGCACGATGCGACTGTGTCGTCGTGTTTGCGGCAGCACGCCTTTTCGCGCGTCGATCAGCACCACGGCGACGTCCGCCGTCGATGCGCCAGTCGCCATATTGCGGGTGTATTGCTCGTGTCCGGGGCAGTCGGCCACGACAAAACGACGCAGGGATGTTGCGAAGTAGCGATACGCCACATCGATGGTGATGCCCTGCTCGCGCTCGGCGTCCA
>JBBQIA010000167.1:0-4857 GCA_038324485.1 Lysobacterales bacterium | reverse complement strand
CAACGTGAAATCGGGTGGCCGTGGACGCTTGTCCACGCTCATTGCCGGCGGCGTGCTGCTGGTCATGGTGGTGTTCGCCGGGCCCTGGGTGAAACAGATCCCGATGGCCGCGCTGGTCGCGGTGATGATCATGGTCTCGATTGGCACCTTCAGCTGGTCGTCGATTCGCGACCTGCGCACGCATCCGCGCTCGTCCAGCATCGTGATGATCACCACCGTCGTGGTCACCGTCGCGACTCACGATCTCGCCAAAGGCGTGTTCGCTGGCGTGCTGCTTTCGGCGCTGTTCTTTGCGCGCAAAGTGGGCCAAGTGCTGCACGTGGATTCCGAGGCCGAGCCCGATGGTCGCTCGCGTACCTATCGCGTCACCGGACAGGTGTTCTTTGCGTCGGCCAACGGCTTCGTCGAGCGCTTCGACTTCCGCGAAGTGCTGGAGTCGGTGCGCATCGACGTTTCGCGCGCGCATTTCTGGGACTTGAGCGCGGTGGGCGCGCTCGACAAGGTGGTGATGAAGTTCCGCCGCGAAGGCACGGCCGTCGAGTTGCTGGGCTTGAACGAGGCCAGCGCCACCTTGGTGGATCGCTTGGCGGTGCACGACAAGCCCGATGCCGAACGCCTGATGGGTGGGCACTGATGGAGCGCGAAATGAGTGAGTTGATTCATGCCGAAGGCGACATCCTCGCTGCCGTCGACGTCGGAGGCTTGGCCGATGCAGTGGCGGACGCCGGCGCGTGGGCGGCGCGGCGCACCCAGCGGCCGCTCACCCTGCTGCAGGCGATTGAGCGCCCATCCGCCGCGATCGGCGGGGACCTCAGCGGAAGCCTTGCGGTCGATAGCCAAGACGCATTGCTGACTGAGCTGGCAGCCCTCGACGAGCGCCGCGCGCAGCTGCTTCAGCGTAGCGGTCGACGGATGCTCGACGAGCTCGCTACCCGTCTCGGCGATGGCCTCCCCGCTGGCCTGCGCGTGGCGCAGCGGCACGGCGCCATCGTCGATGTCTTGTTGGAAGCGGAGCCGCAAGTGCGGCTTTTTGTCATCGGTCGGCAGGGGGTGGCACAGGCCGACACGACGCCTCTCGGGCGGCATGTCGAGCGCGCCATCCGCGCTGTGGCGCGTCCGGTGCTGGTGGTGCCAGGTCCGTTCTCAAACATTCGTCGCGCCGTGATTGCGTTTGATGCCAGCCCGACCGCCACGCGCTGCGTGGCGATGGTGGCCGCAAGCCCGCTACTCGCCGACGTGGCCTTGGACGTGGTGATGGTCGGCCACATTGAAGCGGCGAAGCGCGCGCGGCTCGACGAGGCCGTGGTTCAACTCTGCGCGGTCGGTCTTCAGGCGCAGGCCGTGACGGTGGAGGGCGAGGCCGAGTCCGCACTTCTGGCGCAGCTCGCCCGGTCCGAAGCCGATCTGCTGGTGATGGGCGCCTACGGGCATTCCCGGATTCGTCATTTGCTGGTCGGCAGCACGACGACCGCCTTACTTCGGCGGTCGCCGGTGCCGGTGTTGCTGCTTCGCTAATCGCGGATTAGAAGCCCACAACGAGGTTGGTGGTGAACAGGCGATCGGTTTTTTCGACGCCGACCGGCACCTCGGTGTTGCGACGCAGCTGGTAGCCGGCCTTCAGCGCAAAGCGCTCGCTCATCTGCACCGATATGCCGAGGTCGTTCTGCATGAAGGTGTTGCCGCCGCCGCTTTCCACCAAAAACAGATTGCCAATGGACGTCGACGCGGTGAGCTGGTGTTTGAAGTCGAGCGAGCCGCGAACGATGGTGTCCGACTCGGTGTCCGGCGAGACCGGCACCGGCGGCACGCCGATCAGGACCTCAATCGGCTGCACGCGGCGCAAGCCCGGGCCGAATTCACCTACCAGCGTGGTGGCCTCGCTGTCGATGAAGCGATAGCCCACACCGGTCGAGAGGATGGTCTGCCAGTCGTAGGAGGCGAAGTCGTCGCGGTCGTAGCGGAACGAGCCAAACAGGTACAGGCGCTCGCCAAACTTGTAGCCGTATTTGCCGCCGATCTCGTAGCGATTGGCCGAAAGCGAATCGTCGGCTTTGGCGCGCAGTGCTGCCGCATTGAGGTTGTAGAACCACTCATCGGCATCGCGATTGAAGGCGAACTTGCCGTTCACCGTTTCGCTTTCGGAATTGCCGCTTGCCACCGCGAGACCAAATTCGGCTTCGCCAGACCAGCCGCGTTTTTCTGCAGCCTGCGCGAACAAGGGCAGGGCGCCCAGCGAGACGGCGAGTACCAGAGGGGTGAGGCGCATGGGTGACTCCGTAGGATTCAAAGCGCGACAGGCTAGGACCTCGGCGCCGAATCGCTGATGAATCATCGGGCTTCCCAATTCGTCATCGAGTCGATAGTCTTCATGGGCAACTCAGGACTCCCATGCGTATGACGCCCCGTCTCCTGACCGTGCAATGGCTTGTGCACCGGCCCTTTCACCGTCAATCCGCCACCGCTGTGTTTCAGGCTCCCTGCCTTCGCGGTCGCGCGTCATCCGTGGGTTCCCTTCGTCATTTTTCCGATCTGGTCGCTTTGACCGGCTCACTTGTTTCCGACGTTTCCCCATCCCCACGGAGTGATTTATGCGCGTTCTTGCCTGCGACGGTATCCACGAAGACGGTTTAACCCTGTTCCGCGATCTTGGCTGGTCGGTCAAGGTGGTCGATGCGATTAAGGACGCCGACTCGCTGTCGCGCGCCTTGGCCGATGTCGACGTGCTGCTGGTACGTTCGGCCACGAAAGTGCCGGCCGAAGCCTTGGTTCACGCTACCCATTTGCGCGTCATTGGACGTGCGGGCGCCGGTGTTGACACCATTGACGTCGAGGCGGCGACTGATCGCGGCGTGGCAGTGATGAACGCGCCCGATGGCAATACCTTGGCTGCCGCCGAGCAGGCCTTAGCCCTGCTGTTCGCGCTGGCGCGCCACGTGCCCGCTGCCGACGCCGGCATGAAGGCGGGCCTGTGGCCGAAGAACGGCCTCACCGGGTTCGAACTCGAAGGCAAGCGTTTGGGCGTGATTGGCCTCGGCCGCATTGGTAGCACCGTGGCCCGTAAAGCGCGCGGCATCGGCATGGAAGTGGCGGCGTTCGACCCCTTCCTGCCGCCGAATGCTGCAGCAAAAACCGCGGTGCCGCTGATGGACTTGGACTCGCTGCTGGCCTGGGCCGACATCGTCACGCTGCACATTCCGCGCACCAAAGAAACCACCAATCTGCTCAGCGCCGAGAAGCTGGCAAAGATGAAGAAGGGCGCCTACGTTATCAACGCCGCTCGTGGCGGCTTGCTGGATGAAGATGCGCTGCTGAAGTTGGTGGAAGACGGCCATCTGGCCGGCGCGGGCTTGGATACCTTTGTCACCGAACCGCTGCCTGCCGACTCGCCGCTGCGTGGCTGCGCGAAGCTGGTGCTTGCTCCGCATTTGGGTGCCAGCACCAGTGAAGCGCAGCAGGGCGTGTCGACCATCCTGGCCCGCCAGATCATCGACTTCATCGGCACCGGTGCGGTGGCGGGTTGCGTCAACTTGCCGCCCTTGACGGCCGAAGCCGCGCGCGAGATCGGCCCGTGGATGCCGCTGATGACCGCGTTGGGTAAGTTGGCGGCACGCTTGGTGCCGGCGCCCTCGCGTCTCGATATCACCTATGCAGGGCGCACGGAGACGCTCGATCCCAAACCCCTCACTCGCCTTCTGACGGCTGCGGTCTTGGGTACGGCCTCGGGTCGTGTCACGCCGGTGAACGCGCTGGCCGAAGCGGCGGCACGGGGTTTGACGGTGGCGGAGACGGTGGGTGGCGACGGCGATGGTTTCGATAGGCTGCTTAAGGTCCGCATTACCGGCGTCGCCGATGACGGTAGCGAGCGCACACGAGAGATCGAGGCGACGCTGCACCGTGGTCCTCGTGTCGTGCGTTTCGATGGCGTCGAGATCGAGTTTGATCCGCTCGCTCCGGTGCTTCTGATGCGCAACGAGGACCGCCCCGGCATGATCGGCACGGTCGGCAGCCAGCTCGGCGAGGCGGGTGTGAACATCGTGAATTTCGCGCTGGGAGCGGCCGGCGACGGTCAGGCCCGCGCCGCGATCACCGTGGATCGCGCGATGGACGACGCGCAGCTCGCCACCCTGCGCGCCATTCCCGGCGTGCTCTCGCTGCAGCAGGTCTAAGCCATGCGCGTATTGCTTGCACGACACGGCGAGACCCCGTGGAACGCCGAAGGCCGCTACCAAGGTCAGATTGATATTCCGCTTTCGCCGGTGGGCGAACGTCAGGCGGCGCTTTTGGCGGAGCGGCTGAAGGACGAGCGCATCACGCGTGCGGTGGCCTCGCCGCTGTCGCGGGCAAGGCGCACGGCTGAAGTGGCCTTAGGTGAAGCGCGCGTGCCGATGCTGACGTTCGAGCCCGAGCTGATGGAGATTGCGCACGGGCTTTGGGAGGGCAAGCTGGCGAGCGAGATTCGCAGCGAGCATCCCGACCTGCTGCAGGCTTGGCGTGAGGCACCGGAAACGGTGCTGATGCCCGGCCCCGGCGGCGAGTCGCTGCCGATGGTGCTCGATCGCGCGTGGCGTGGCTTCGCCCGCGCCTGCGAGGGCTTGGGCGACGACGACACCCTGCTGGTGGTGGCGCATGACGCGGTGAATCGGGTGATCCTCTGCCGCTTGCTCGGCATTCCCTTGTCGAACCTGTGGGGCTTCCAGCAGGCGCCGACTACGCTCAATCTGCTGGAGGGGCCGCGCGTGGGCCGCCTAGAAGTCGTGCGCTTGAATGACTGCGCGCACCACACCGCGCTGTTCGGCGAGGCGGTGCATCGGGCGCTTTAGAAAGATCGTCGGGGATCGTAGTAAAGCGATCCCCGAC
>JBBQIA010000166.1:0-4857 GCA_038324485.1 Lysobacterales bacterium | reverse complement strand
CCATCTGCGCGCCCATGTTCTCGAACTTGTCGGCCAGCTCGATTTCCTTGGCGACGGAGACGCCGTCCTTGGTGATCGTCGGCGCGCCGAAGCTCTTCTCAAGCACGACGTTGCGGCCCTTCGGGCCGAGGGTTGCCTTAACGGCGTTGGCGAGGATGTTGACGCCACGGACCATGCGGGCGCGTGCGTCTTCACCGAAACGAATGTCTTTTGCAGCCATGATTTTGACTCCGGAAATTAAAGAAGGGGGACGGCGAGGGTCGCGGCGTCAGGCAGCCTGGGCGCGAAAGCGCCGGCGCACGAACGCCGCGAGCAATCAGCCGAGGATGGCGAAGATGTCGTCTTCGCGGACGACCAGCAGGTCGGTACCGTCGAGCTTCACTTCGGTGCCGGCGTACTTGCCGAACAGCACCTTGTCGCCGACCTTGACCGCAGGAGCGCGGGTCGAGCCGTTGTCCAGCGCCTTGCCGGCGCCGACGGCGACCACTTCGCCCTTGATCGGCTTTTCAGTGGCCGAATCCGGGATGACGATGCCGCCAGCGGACATCTTTTCTTCTTCCATACGCTTGATGACCACGCGGTCGAACAGCGGCTTAATGCTCATGAGGGAAACCTCTTTGCCAAATTAATCAATGGGTTGCAGGGGCCCGGGACGCAGTTGCTAGCACTCGCCCCAGGTGAGTGCCAATTCTAGCGCGCACCGATGACATCAAGGTCATCGGGTCGCGAGGTAGGAGGTGGGGGCCTTCGCCCCGCTTTCAAGGGGCAGGCGCGGCTTGGACCGTCGGCACGGTCCGCGCTTGCGCCAGCTCGGCGACGCGGGCCGGCTCAGTGAAGCCTTCCTGCTGCCACAGCCGGGTGCTCTGCTCGATGGACTGGGCGCCGGCCTGCGCCCGATCGGCATAAATGCGCCGGTTGCCGGGATCGTCCAAGCGCCCTTCGACGGCAAACAGCCCCGACCCGCTGATGTTCAGGGTGACGTGGTCGATGCGCGCCATGCCCGCCACGCGGGCCTCGAAGGCCAAGGCTGCGGCGGCCTGCTCGCGCTCGCGAGTGCTGGCGAAGGTGCCGGCGGGCAAGGCGTCGATACCGGTGCGGGCCTGCTGCATGAGGGCGCGATCCGGGTAGGCCGCGGGCGTGGTGACTGGCGCCGGCGCGGCGGGCGTGGCCGGGATAACCGGCGGCGCGCGCTGAGGCCCCGCAGCCAAAGCGCGCCACGCCGAATCCGGGGCGTCGCCAGCCGCCCGTGCCGCTAAATACTGCGTCCGCATGGCGGCCAAGGCGTCCGCACTTTGCCGAGCCGTGATCGACGAGGCGTTGCCGCCGCTGTCGCCGTCGTAATAGCTGCGCCCGGTGCGCGGGTCGGCAACGCTGGCGAACTCCTGCGCCAGTGCAAGCTGCGCGCGCTGCTGCAGGGCCGTCGTGCCCTGCCCTTCCGGCGCGGTGATGAAGGCGCGGACGGCCGGGCGTTTTTCGTCGACTAAATAGTCGTGGAACATCCGCTCTTGAAGCTCGGGCGTAAAGCGGGCATTGCGGTTGATGCCGAGCGCGCGCACGGTTTCTTCCATCGTGCCGGGAATGATTTGGAACTTGCCGACCGCAAACAGGCGGTCGGGGTTGCCTCGCGGCAGGTCTTGGCGACGCATGATCTCGCCGACGCTCATCTGCGCGAAGTCGATCTGGCGGCCGCCGCTGTCGCCGGCCACGCCGCGGTTATAGCTGTTGTAGCCGCCCTCACCGCTGCCAATCAGGTTGGACAGCCGCGTGGGCTGCCAATCGCCGCGCGCTGCCGCTCCCGGCGCAGGCACGCCGCCGCCCGGCGCTGCGGGCGCTGCTGCGGCGCGTTCGCGGGCGGCTTCACCCAGCTCGCGGAACGTATCTCGGCCCACGACGCCATCCACTTCGATGCCGCGGCTGCGCTGAAAGCGCTCGACGGCCTCGCGGGTGCGCTGGCCGAAATCGCTGTCTGGCTCCAGCGGCAGGCCGCGATTGTCGCGAATGCCCAAGGCGTTCAGACGCTGCTGCAGCGAGCGGACTTCGGTGCCTTGCTCGCCTTCGCGCAGCACGCCATCGGCCATGGCGCCGCCTCGGCCGGGGGCTGTCGGGGTCGCTACCGGCGCGATGCCGCGTGCGGGCCAAACGCCGGGCGCAATGCGACCCGCATCAATGTCGGCGATGTATCGCGTGAACTGCGCGTGCTCAGCTTCCACATGCGCATGGATCGAACCGGGGCTGCCGGTGTCGCCCATCCGGCCCATCGGCTGACCGTATTCGATGCGGCTGCCCTCGGGCGGCGACGTCCCGCGCGTCATGTGCAGCGACTGCGCCAAAAGCTGCGCGCCCGGCTGACCAAAGGGCCGGTCGTAAATGCGGACGGCATTGGTCGAGTCATTCAAATAGTGGATGTAGCCGCCGACCGGCGCCGGAATGTCCACGCGACCGCCGTCGTCGCGACTCAGGATGAAGTCTTTCTTGATGAGGGTTCGGCCGTCATTGGTGCGCCGCACTTCCTCTAACTCGCCGTCGACGGTGACGTAGTCACGGCCCGGCTCGCGGCCCGAACTGGGGTGGTGCTTTTCGAGGTCCTGGAAGGTGTTCACCGACTCAACGCGGGAACCGACGCTTTCAGTGATTGTGTAGCGGGGCATGGTCATTCCTTCGGGGGCAGGATTCGACGTGGGGGAGAGAATTAGGCAGCGTCGGGCTCGGGGTCTTCAGCCAGCTGCCAGCAATCATTCGATCGGGTAAAGCGCAGACTGTTCCCTTCCGACAGGCCGTAGTCGAAGGACACCCGCACGCTGTCGGGGCCGTCCTCCGCCCAGGTGAGCGTCAAGGGCGCCGGATCAACGATCCCCGCCGCATCGCGGTAATGAAACGCCCCGTTTTCGTGGACGACCGGAAAGCCGCGAAATGCGTCGGCGCGCATGACCGCATCGACGACGCGACTGTCCTCGCCCAGCTCATAGCGCACGGCCACACGAACCAGCGGCGCCGTCCACGCGGCACGCACCGCCGGGTCTGCGGCGAAGGCTTCCAAAAACGTAGCGAAATCCGCGGTGGGGCAAGCCACCACGGGGGCCGGGTCCAGCACGCGCAGCGTCGCCGTTTGCAGGCGAACGCGGGCGTCGGGACCGCGGCTGTGGGCCTCGCCCGACCCGCCGATGGTGGCCAGCTGCAGCTCACGCGGCGCATTCGGGTCGGCGAAGGCCATCAAGCACGGACCGTCTCCGCTGCCGCTGCAGGCGTCCAGTTCGGGCCATTCGCGGCAGGCAGTGGCTTCGCCGCCGACATTCTCCGCGCAGTCCGGCGTGATGACAGGGCGCCAGCCCGCGGCTGCGACGGCGTCGCGCACCTCGGCGTAAGGCGTATCCGTCACCAGCACCCCGGCGAAGGGCAGGGCCGAGAGCGCTTCGGCCGCCGGGATCACGGCCTCACTCGGGGGCGGCGTGGACGCGTCGCTGCAGCCCGCGAGGGTAAGGGCAGCGGCCAGACCAAGACTGAGAGCGGATCGCATGCGGAACGTCCTGCAGAGAGGGAGATATCGATGGTGCGCCGCCGCGCGCGCGAAGTTGTCAATAAAACTCAGCAGAATCCTTCGCAGAAAAAATCCTGTCCCATCGCGCACACTTCGCGCATGAGCGCCCTTATTGTTTTCAGCAGTCTCCCGACCCGCGCAGCCGACCGAATGGCCCGCCAGCTGGTGGACTTGCGCCTCGCCGCCTGCGTGCAGGCCCTGCCCGGTCTGCGCTCGACCTATCGCTGGGAGGGCGAGGTCACCCAGGGCGACGAAACCCTGCTGCTCATCAAGACGACGGTCGACCGCTACGCCGCGCTGGAGCGCCACCTGCTGGCACACCATCCTTATGAAGTGCCAGAAATCCTAGCCGTCGACGCCAGCGCCGGGCTGCCGGCCTACCTGCGCTGGCTGGCCGAGGAAACCGCGAGCGGGGAACCCGGCGACGCCGACTAAGACCCGGGCCTGCGCACCCTCGTGATGCACGACGCTCACGAGCCGCGGCGATAATGGCGACTGCGGCTCTAGATCGCGCCCTTTTTCGGATTCCGTCATGCCCCACCTGCTCCTCGCCTGCCGCCGCGCTGTTTTGCTGTTCGTCGCGGCCCTTTCGATGGCCGCCAGCCACGGCGTCTACGCCATCGAACAAGACGACCTGCTGCCCGTTGATGAGGCCTTCGTCCTCTCGGCCACGGCGCCTGCGCGCGACACCATTGCGGTGCGCTGGACGATTGCTGAGGGCTACTACCTGTATCGCCACCGCACGTCAGTGGAAGTGCTGGACGGTGGATTTGCCGCTGATGAGCTGGTGCTGCCCGCAGGCAAGGCCTACACCGATGAGTTTTTCGGCGATGTCGAAACCTACCGCGGCGCGCTGGAAGCCACCCTGCCCGGCCGTGCTGATCCGACAGCGACGAGCCTTCGCGTGCGGGTTCGCTACCAAGGCTGTGCCGATCTGGGCATCTGCTACCCACCGCAGTCGCGCGAGATCACCGTCGCCCTGCCGGCGTCCGGCCCCGAAGCGGCGACCCCGCCCATCAGCGGTCTTTTGTCAGGATCGCGCCGCAGTGACCTGCTTTCCGACCTGGCCAGCCCCGGCCTGAGCGTGGGTGGCGGTGGCGAACTGCCTCTGCCCGACACCGAGGCCTACCGCGTCGAGGCCGTCACCGACGGACCGAACCGGCTGGTCGTGCGCTTCAGCATTGCGCCGGGCTATTACCTGTATCGCGACAAGACCACCTTTAAAGCCGAGAGCGAGCTCGGCGCACTGGTGCGCCCCGGCGAGTGGCCGGCCGCGCGAACCATCAGCGATGAGTATTTCGGCGAGCAGGCGGTGTACTTCG
>JBBQIA010000165.1:0-4890 GCA_038324485.1 Lysobacterales bacterium | reverse complement strand
GGCCGGGAAGGACTGCGTCACCTGACCGTCGCCATCGACGTAACGCATCGACACCGCCGCGCTCTGACGATGCGCGTCCTCACTGAAGCGCGCCCGCCCCTCGCCGTGCGAGACCACGATCGGCAGCCGCGAACCGGCCATACCGCGCAGCAGCACCGACGGTGATTCCTCAATAAGAACCTGTGCCAAGCGGGCTTCGTACTGCTCGCTTTGATTGCGCACAAAGCGCGGCCAGTGCTCGGCACCGGGCACGAGGTCTTTCAGCTGCGCCAGCATCTGGCAGCCGTTGCAGACGCCCAAGCTGAAGCTGTCGGCACGCGCGAAAAACGCCGCGAACTGATCGCGCAAGTCGCCATGCGTCAGGATCGATGTCGCCCAGCCGCGCCCGGCGCCCAGCACGTCGCCGTAGCTGAATCCGCCGCAGGCCGCGAGGCCCTTGAAGCCATCCAGCGCGATACGCCCCGAAATCAGATCGCTCATGTGCACATCGACGGCGGTAAAGCCGGCGCGGTCAAACGCAGCCGCCATTTCCACCTGACCGTTTACGCCCTGCTCGCGAAGAATGGCGACGCGCGGACGCGCGCCTGTGGCGATGTAGGGTGCCGCGATGTTGTCGCTCGGATCGAAGCTCAATTTCGGCGACATGCCGGGCTCATCAAAGCGACGACGCGCGTCGCGCTCCGCGTCGGCGCAGGCCGGGTCGTCACGGCGCTGCTGCATGGCGTGACTGGTTGCCCACCACGCGTCGAACAAGGCATCCCACGACCACTCGGCCAAGGTTTGCCCTTCGTCGGTAATGCGAACGCGCGGCGCCGTCGAGGGGCGGCCGATGCGTTGCGCGTATTCGGTCAGACCGTGGCGCTCGATCAGGTCGGCAAAGGCGGCGCGGTCTTCGATGTCCACCTGCACCACGGCGCCCAGCTCTTCGGCGAACAGAGTGCGGAAGGGGTCGTCGCCCCAGCCGTCGAGCGAAATATCGAGACCCACATGTCCGGCAAAGGCCATTTCGCACAGAGTGGCAAACGCCCCGCCGTCGCTGCGGTCGTGGTACGCCAAAATCAATTCGGCTTCGCGCGCTGCGGCAATCAAAGTGGCGAAATCGCGCAGTCGCTCGGGGTGGTCGAGGTCGGGAACGCTGCCGCCGAAGGCGTCATAGCACTGGGCCAAGATCGAACCACCCAAACGCTGCTTGCCGCCGCCCAGACCGATCAACCACAGCTCGGATTCAACGCCGCGCTGAATGACCGGCGTCAGCTGCGCGCGCACATCGGCCACTCGGGAAAAGGCGGTGATGACGAGCGACACCGGCGACACCGATTTCCAGATCATGGCCTCGACGCTCGGTGACTCGGCCGCCACCGGCCACTGCGCCTGCATCGACAGCGAATCTTTTCCCACCGGGATGGAGAGGTCGAGGCTTGGGCACAGTTCAAGGCCAACGGCTTTCACGGCGTCGAACAGCGCCGCGTCTTCGCCGGGATACGAGGCAGCGGCCATCCAGTTGGCTGATAGCTTCACTTCGCGCAGCGAGGTAATCGGCGCAGCCAGCAGATTGGTGATGGCTTCGCCCACCGCCATGCGCGCCGAGGCTTTCGCATCAATCAGGGCCAGCGGCGTGCGTTCCCCCATGGCCATCGCTTCACCGGCATAGCCGTCGAAGTCGGTGAGCGTGGTGGCGACATCGGCCAAAGGCAGCTGCCATGGGCCGACCATTTGGTCGCGGGCGGTCAGGCCGCCAACGCTGCGGTCGCCGATGGTGACGAGGAAACTTTTGCTGGCCACGGTGGGGTGCGAGAGCACGCGCAGTCCGGCCTCACGCAGGTCGAGCGCGGCGGTATCGAGCACCGGCCAGCGCGTCGCGGAAACGTGTTCGGCTTCGCGATGCATCTTCGGCGCTTTGCCAAACAGCACGGCCATCGGCAGGTCGATGGGCCGCGAGCCGTCGGGTGCTTCCAAAACCAAGACCTGCGCGTCGGTGGCCACGCCCACGGCAGCGTAGAGGCAGCGTTCGCGCTGACACAGGGCCTCGAAGCGCGCGAGGTCTTCCGGCGCGATGCCGATGACGTAGCGCTCCTGCGATTCGTTGCACCACAGCTGCATCGGCGAAAGCGAGGGGTCGTCGCTAGGAATCTTGGCCAGCGCGATGCGACCACCCAAGCCCGCGTCGTGAAGCAGTTCAGGGATGGCGTTCGACAAGCCGCCCGCGCCCACGTCGTGGAAGGCGCGAATGGGATTGCCCTCGCCCAAGGCCACGCAGCGGTCGATGACCTCCTGCACGCGGCGCTCCATTTCTGGGTTGTCGCGCTGCACCGAGGCGAAATCGAGGTCTTCGCTGCTCTGGCCGGAGGCCAGCGAACTGGCCGCACCGCCGCCCAAGCCAATCAGCATGGCCGGCCCGCCAATCACGATAACCAGATCACCGTCGCGCAGACCCAGCTTGCGCACCTGATCGCGATCGATGGCGCCAAGGCCGCCGGCCAACATGATCGGCTTGTCGTAGGCACGGACCAAACCCGGCGTGGCCGTGGGCAGCTCGAAGCTGCGGAAGTAACCGGCCAGCGCGGGACGGCCGAATTCGTTATTGAAGGCAGCGGCACCCAGCGGGCCGTCGCGCATGATCTCGAAGGCCGGCGCCATCCGCGGGTTCAGCGGGCGGTCTTTTTCCCAAGGCTGCGGCGCACCAGGAATACGCAGGTGAGACACGCTGAACCCGGTCAATCCGGCTTTCGGTTTGCCGCCGCGGCCGGTGGCGCCTTCGTCGCGAATTTCCCCGCCGGCGCCGGTCGCTGCGCCCGCAAACGGCGAGATCGCCGTCGGGTGGTTGTGCGTTTCCACCTTGATGCAGAACGCGCTGTCGGCCACGTTCTCAGCGCGGTACTCACCGCTGCCGGGGTCAGGGCGAAAACGCCGGCCGGCGTGGCCTTCGACCACGGCGGCATTGTCGGAATACGCGGTGAGTGTGTGCTCCGGCGTGGCCGCATGCGTCGCTTTGATCATCTGAAACAGCGAGTGCTTTTGCGCTTCGCCGTCGATGGTCCACGAAGCATTAAAAATTTTGTGCCGGCAGTGCTCAGAATTGGCCTGCGCAAACATCATCAGCTCGGCATCGGTCGCCGGACGCCCCAGCTGGGTATAGGCCTCTTGCAGATAGACGATTTCGTCTTCCGACAGGGCCAGCCCCAAGCGCGCATTCGCCGCCGCTAAGCCGGCCGGCGCAATCATCTCCACCGCGCCCTTCGGCGGGACGCTGAACAGCGCCGCTGCGTCGTCGAGCGAGGCCACCAGCGACTGCGTCATCGGATCGAACAACACCCGCGACAGCCGGCGCGCCGTCTCGGCATCGCTGGGCCAACCGCCAATGTCGATGCGCGTTCCGCGCTCGACGCGCGCCACCGGCTGACCGGCTCCGCGCAAAATATCGGTGGCCTTGCTGGCCCAGGGCGAAAGGGTGCCCAAACGCGGTACGACGAAGCAGCTGCTGCTTGCGCCATCGGGCGTTGGCGTCTGCGCAATGCAGCCTTCCAAGATGGCCCCGACCACGGCCGCGTCGACGGCGGCACCGTCCTGCGGCTGGATCAGGTACACGTGATGAGTGCCCAACAGAACGGCTGCGGGGGCAATCGCCTTCAGCTCGGCCGCGAGGCGCTGCAGACGGAAGTCGGACAGGGCCGGCAGGCCCTCGAGCACGATCATGGAGCAGCGAATCCGGCGAGGCGGGGCGCGAATTCTAGCAAAGCCCCCTGCCCGACTCCCGGAACGCCCGACCGTCGTGGTCGGGCGGCGGGCTTGGGCTTAGCGGGCTGCGGCGGCGGCGGTGCGGGCCTGCGCTTCGGCCTCTAGGGCCGCGAGCAGGCGCTGGGGCTCTAAATAGCCACCCAACTGGGCACCGCTGGCGGCATAGACGGCCGGCGTGGCGTTAACGCCCACACCCCGGCCCAAGCTGTATTCGGCGCCTACCGGGTTCTCGCAGGCCTTGGAATCCAGCACTTTGCCGGCCTTCGCATCGGTCATCGCTTGACGCGGATCAGCGGCGCACCACACCGACTCGGCCTTGGCCCAGCTCTCCGAGCCCTCACCGGCGCGCGGGAAAAACAGGTATTCCACGGCGATGCCCAGCGCGTTGTACTCGTCCACATGCGAATGAAACATCCGGCAGTAGCCGCAGTCGATGTCGGTAAAGACGGTGACGGTGTACTTCGGGTTGCGCGGCGCAAACACGATGCGCTGCGAGGTCGGGATGGCTTTCAGGCCCTCTACCCGGATGTCGTCCATGGCCGAATCGGTGAGGTTCCGGCGGTCGCGCATGTCGATCACGGCGCCGTCCACGATGTAGCGGCCGTCGTTGCTGACATAGAACACGCGACCGGCCACCACGGCCTCGGTGAAACCGGGCAGCGGCGCCGGCCGCAGGCGGAGGATTTCCGCCCCCGGCAGGGCACCGGCCAACGTCGCGCGAACCGCGGCGTCGCCGGCGGCGGCGGGCGCCGGAGCAGCAGCGGCGGGAGCAGAGGACTGCGCGCAGGCCGAGAGGCTGACGCCAAGGGCCAAAGCGAGAACGGAGAAAGAAACGGCGCGACGCAGCATCAGGGTCAGTCCAGTCAGCGAAAGGGGGTCGGCCACGGCGGGCCAAGCGCATATTGAATCACAGCGCTGGGAAAGCAGACCGTGAGCGCCGCAGCGAGTTCCCGCGATTCTCGGCGAGATCTCCAGCGCGACCAGAGGCTGGGTCAGCCGCGCGGATGGTGTGCAGCGTGCAGGCGCTTTAAGCCCTCGCGGGCGATGTGGGTGTAGATCTGCGTGGTCGACAAGCTGCTGTGCCCCAGCAGCATCTGCACCACGCGAAGGTCCGCGCCGTGGTTCAACAGGTGCGTGGCGAAACTATGCCGAAGC
>JBBQIA010000164.1:0-4892 GCA_038324485.1 Lysobacterales bacterium | reverse complement strand
CTGCGCACCCTGCCCTTGGCGACGGGCGACCTGGTGCTACTGAGTTTGCCCGAGCACGAGCTGCCCGCACTGCGCCGCGATGACGCGCTGGTTGTGGTGTCGGAACGCGATGACGCGGCCATTCCTCTGCGTCGTGCATTGATCGCCGTCGGCGTCATGGTGGCTGTCGTCGCACTCGCCGCGTTGTCCATTCTGCCGATCGTCGAGGCAGCCTTGATCGGCTGCATTGCCCTGATCGTCTTGGGCTGTTTGGAGCCTGACGAGGCCTACACCGCCATCGATTGGCGCGTCATCGTGCTGCTGGCCGGCGTGTTCCCGATGGGCATTGCCATGCGCGACAGCGGCCTCGCCGATTTGATCGTCACCTACACCTTGGCGCCGATCGGCAGCTTCGGCCCCTTGGCGGCGCTAGCCGCTCTGTATTTGGTCACGGCCGTATTGACCGAAATGATGAGCAACAACGCGGCCGCCGTGCTGCTGACGCCGATTGCGCTGGGCACCGCAGACGCTCTGGGCGTCGACGCTCGACCGTTCCTGATCGCCATCATGTTTGCCGCCTCCACTGCGTTCGCAACGCCGGTCGGCTACCAAACCAACACGATGGTCTACAGCGCGGGTGGCTACCGCTTTAGCGACTTCGTGCGCATCGGCCTGCCGCTCAACGTCATTTTCTTGATCGTGGCGACGATCTTTATTCCGCGCTACTTCCCGTTCTAAGTCGCGTCTTCGATTCAGTGCCCAAGCAATTCGCCAGCGCCCTGCGCCAGCAAATCTTCGGCCACGCGGCGGCCCAAACCTTCTGGGTCTGCCGCGCTGCCCTTGGCCTCGGCACGCACCATGCGACCGTCCGACACCGAGCCCACCGCGCCACGCAGCACGAGCTTCTCGTTGAACAATTCCGCGAAGCCCGCAACCGGCACATGACAGCTGCCGTGCAGGGCGCGGTTCATTGCGCGCTCGGCCTCGACGCACACCCGCGTGCTGCCGTCGTCTAAGCCGCGAAGCAGGCGCGCGGTGGATTCATCGTCGTCGCGACACTCAATCGCGATGGCGCCCTGCGCGACAGCAGGAAGAAGGCGCGGCGGCACCAAGCGCTCGCGAATGCGCGATTCAAAGCCCAATCGAATCAAGCCGGCACAGGCCAAGATAATGGCGTCGTATTGATCGTCATCGAGCTTGGCTAAGCGCGTGTTGACGTTGCCGCGCAAGTCGACGAGTTGAAGATCCGGCCGCAGCGCCATCAGCTGAGCCTGTCGGCGGAGAGAACTGGTGCCCACTCGCGCTCCCTTCGGCAGGGCATCCAATGAGGCAAAGCGATGGCTGACGAAGGCATCAAACGGATCAGCGCGCTCAAGAATGGCGGGCATCGCGAAGGGGCCATCCAACTCCATCGGCACGTCTTTCAGCGAATGCACGGCAGCGTCGGCGCGGCCTTCGAGCATCGCTACTTCCAACTCTTTCAAAAAGAGCCCTTTGCCTCCGACCGCAGACAAGGCCTTGTCGAGAATTTGGTCGCCGCGCGTGGTCATCGGCACCAGCACCACGTCTAAGCCGGGATGCAGCACGCGAAGGCGCGCAGCCACGTGTTCGGTTTGCCAAAGTGCCAAGGCGCTTTCGCGCGTGGCCAGTCGAAGCAGGGTCATGCAAAGATTCCGTCGTTAAGGCGCCGCCAAGGCGCTAGAGGTGTTTCAGTTCGTCGCGAAGCGCCGGCACGCAGCGCCGACTGACTTCCAGCACCGCCTCGCTGTCGCGCAGCACAGCCTGCACTAGGCCGCTCGCCGTTCGCCGCAGCTCCGCCACTTGGTCGCGGGCCACAAGGCAGTTGCGGTGGATGCGCAGGAAGCGTTCGCTAAATTCTGATTCCAAACTTTTCAGCGAGTCCTCCACCAAATCTTCGCCGCGCGCGTGGTGCACCACGACGTACTTTTCTTCCGCCTGCAGGTAGCGAATCTCGCCGACAGGAATCAAGCGCAGCGAGCCGCGAAGCCGCGCCGCCAGATGCGTGCGCGTGCGCACCGGCAGCCCGGAAGGCGCCTGCGCTTGCCGCTGTCCGGCGCGACGCTCTGCCGCGCGCTGCAGCGCCACGGCAAGGCGATCGGCGCGCACGGGCTTCAGCACATAGTCGACGGCGGCGGCATCAAAGGCGGCCAAGGCGTGTTCATCGTAGGCCGTGCAAAAAATCACGGCGGGCGGGGCATCCAAGCTAGCGAGGTGACGTGCCGCTTCCAAGCCGTCCATCTCGGGCATTTCGATGTCGAGCAGCACCGCATCGGGGTGGTGCTCAAGGCAGGCTTCAAGCGCGCTGCGACCGTCGCTGGCTTCGGCAAGAACCCGGTGTCCGCCGAGATCGGCCAACAGCATCGCAAGGCGCTCGCGGGCCAGAGGTTCGTCGTCGGCGATGATCAAATTCACGGCAGTCAGCGTCCAGGCAAGGGCAGCGCGAGGCGCACGCGATAGTAGCCGGGCTCGGCCTCGGCGGACATGCGCGCTTCTGGCCCGAATTGGTGCGCCAGACGCTGACGAATCGAATCCAGCGCATGGCCGTTACCGGGGCGAGTCGCGACGTCGACGGGCCGCGGATTGGCCACTTCGATGCACAAGGTGTTCGCCTGCATCGATAGGCAGACGCGGATTTCGCCGCCCGCCTTGAGGCGCGCAATGCCGTGCACAACCGCGTTTTCCAGCAGGGGCTGCAGCACCAATCGCGGCAGCGGAAGGTCCATCGGCAAACCGGCTTCGGCGTCCCAGTGAACGCGGAGTCGCTCGCCAAGGCGCAGCTGTTCGATGCCCAAGAAGCGCTCGGCCAGTGCGATTTCGTCGGCGAGCGTGGCGCCCTGCCCCGAGGCGCCCAAAGCCGCGCGAAACAACTCGGACAGGTCTTCGATGGCGCGCTCGGCGGCCGTCGGGTCGCGACGCACCAGAGCAGCGATCGAGTTCATCGAATTGAACAAAAAGTGCGGCCGAATGCGCGCCTGCAGCGCGTCCATCTGCGCTTGCGCCACAGCCTTCATCTGCGCTTTCCAGCGGTCTTGTGCCGCGAAATAACGCAGGGCAATGGCCGCAATCAAGCCGGTCATCGCCGTCGTGGTCAACACGAAGTGGCGATTGCGCTCGGCGTCCAAAATGAAGTCGCCCAGCGTGGCCGCGATGTAGCTCAAAGCGCCGGCGCCGAACAGGGCCACGGCCATCGGCACCGCGGTGGCGACGAGAAAATCAGCGCGCGGCGGCAGGCGCAGCAAGGAGGGGCGCAGCTTGCACAGTGCCGCCGCGGACGCCACGGAAATCCACGTGGCGAGCGCGCTGGCCGATGCGAATTCAATGAAGTCCCAGAGCGGCGCGCGCGTGGGCGCCAAAGCAATCGTCAGCACCACGATTTGCCCGGCCGCGATGGCGGCCAGCAGGCGCGGCTTCGAGCAAAGCTCGGGAAGGGTCAGGCGTTCGGCAACGGACGGCATGCAGCGAGTATCGCCGATGACGTGCCGCGCGCCGAATGGACGCCGACCCTTCTCGTCCTTACGCCGTGGCCTTCACCCAATGCGGGCGGCTGGGGAAGGCGTGACGGAAAATGCGCCACACCACTTCACCAAACTGCCTCGGCAACGAGCCGGTGTTGTACGGCACGCCATAGCGTGAACAGATCTCGCGAACCTCAACCGCCATCGTCGAATAACGACGTGCCGGCAGGTCGGGATACAGATGGTGCTCGATCTGGTGGCTCAAGTTGCCGGTCATGAAGTCCATCAGGAAGCCGCCGCCGATGTTCGATGACCCACGCACCTGGCGCTGGTACCAACCGGCGCGCGTCTCGTCTTTGACCTGTGCCGGCGTAAAGGTGATGGCGTCTGCGGTGAAGTGACCGCAGAAAATCACCACGAAGGTCCACAGATTGCGAATGAGGTTCGCCGTCGTGTTCGCCAGCAGCACCGACAGGAAGAACGGGCCGGCCAACAGCGGGAAGAACAGGTAATCCTTACCGCCCTGCCAAGGCAGCTGGCGCAGCAACGGCTTTGCGTCGCTCAGGAAATGCTTCCACGAGCGGCGGCCCTTCAAATAACGGCCAAGCTTCAGGTGCTGGATGGCGATGCCGGTCTGGTAGAACACGGCCAAGCCTGCCGCATAAATCGGCTGCCCCAAGGCAAACGGCGTCCAGCGCTGCTCGGGAAAGATGCGAAGCAGGCCGTAGCCCACGTCATCGTCTTTGCCGCGCACGTTGGTCCACTGGTGATGGCTGTGGTTGTGCGTCTGACGCCACCAGTCGGCGGGGCACAGGTGATCCCATTGAAAGCGGTCGCCCTGCAGACTGGGGTCGTTCATCCAGTCGTACTGTCCGTGGATGACGTTATGGCCCAGCTCCATGTTGTCGATGATCTTTGAGACGCCGAGCAGCAGGGTGCCCAGAATCCACAGCGGCCACAGCAGCCACGGTGCGGGTGCCGCGCCAAAAATGGCCACGCGACCCAGCACTTCGGTCCAGCGCACCACATGGCGCACGCGACGGATGTAGCGCGCGTCGGCGGCGCCCAGATCGCGCACGTGCTTTTCGCGCAGGGCATCAATCTCAGCGCCGAAGGCTTCAAGGCGCTCGCCACTAATTAAGGGGATGGAAGAATTACTCATGGCGTCGGTCTCAAAGATCGATGGTGAGGTCGGTGCGCGCGGCGCTGATGCAAAGCTTCAGCGAATTGCTGGACTCGGCATGCAGGCTGTCGTCGCGAAGGTCCACATGGACGCCTTCGCGCTTGGCGCAGGTGCAGCGGCCGCAGAGGCCCTGTCGGCAGCCGTGTTCGGGATTCAGGCCCGCGGCTTCCAGCGCCGCCAGCAGCGGCGTGTTGGTCGGAATGATTAATTTGCGACCGCTGCGCGCGAGCGTGAGTTCGACCGTGGCCACAGGG
>JBBQIA010000163.1:0-4894 GCA_038324485.1 Lysobacterales bacterium | reverse complement strand
TAGGGCGCTTTGGTCGTCAAGCCAGCGCGGCGAACTCAACGATACGCCGTACCTTCATCCACCGGCTGCACCGAGACGCGAACGCGCAAGCGGTCGCCCGGATCGTAGGGCAGGCGCGACATATAGGTCTGACCCTGGTGGACGTACTCGACGTCGTAAGAGGCGACGCGGCGCTGTTCGCGCTCGGACTCAACGATTCGGCAGCCACCTCGACTGGCCGACCCGTCGTTGCGATCGACGTTGCGACCCACTGCGCCGCCGACCACCGCACCGGCGACGGTCGCGGCGTTGCGGCCGTCGCCCTTGCCGACTTGATTACCCAAGGCCGCGCCGACCAGTGCACCGATGATCGTGCCGCCAGTGGGGTTGCCACCATCGCGAACCTCGCGACCGTCGCACACCTCTTGCGGCACACGGGTACGCACGGTTTCATAAATAGGATCGACCCTCGTGACCTGCGCATACGCGAAGGAGACGTTTTCCTGACCGGACGCGTAGTCAGAGCGATAGTCATCGCGGTACTGAGCGGTGGCGCTGCCGGAAACCACCAGCAGAGCGAGAACTAAGGGCTGCTTCATCAAACGGTTCATGGGGACTCCGTATCGGATCGAATGAGTCGATTGCAGCATCACCCGGCTGAACCACGGCCTAAGATTTTCGTTAAGCGGGACGGGTCGATTGCTACACTCCAAGCCCCTGTTCAGCCTTGTCCGTGCCCATGTCGATTCGCCTCTTCAATAGCCTGTCTCGTCAGGTCGAGGAATTCCATCCGGCCGACCCGCAGCAGGTGTCGATGTATGTCTGCGGCCCGACGGTTTACAACTACGCGCACATCGGCAATGCCCGCGGCCCGGTGGTCTTTGGCGTTCTGTCTGCGCTGCTGCGCCGCCACTATGCGCGAGTGATCTACGCCCGCAACATCACCGACGTCGACGACAAGATCAATCAATCGGCGATCGATCAAAACGTGCCGATCACCGACATCACCGAGAAGTTCACCGCGATCTATCGCGAGGACATGGGCGCGCTCGGCGTGGCCTTGCCCGATATTGAGCCGCACGCCACGCACCACATCGCCGACATCATCACGATGATTGAGCGACTGATTGAGCGCGGGCATGCCTACGCGGCCGACGGTCACGTCCTGTTTCAGGTCTCGACCTACGCCGATTACGGAACATTGTCGCGGCGGTCTACCGACGAGATGCTGGCGGGTGCGCGCGTCGACGTGGCGCCCTACAAGCGCGACGCCGGCGACTTCGTGCTGTGGAAGCCGAGCACGCCTGAGCTTCCGGGCTGGGAATCGCCTTGGGGACGCGGCCGTCCGGGCTGGCACATCGAATGTTCGGCCATGTGCCAAGCGCACTTTGGCAGCACCATCGACATTCATGCCGGCGGCGTGGATCTGCAGTTTCCGCATCACGAAAACGAGATCGCGCAGAGCCAGTGCGCGAACGGCACGACCTTTGCGCGCTGGTGGCTGCACAACGGCATGCTGACCTTCGACGGCAGCAAGATGTCGAAGTCAGTCGGCAACATCCGCACCGTCCACGACCTGCTGAAGGACTACCCAGCCGAAGCGCTGCGCTACGCCCTGCTCTCGGCGCACTACCGGCAGCCGCTGGACTGGTCGCCGGCGCTGATTGAGCAAAGCATCAACACCTTGGACCGCCTATACGGCAGCCTTCGGGATCTCGACGACATCGAGGCCGCAGCTGTGCTGCCCGAATCCCTCGAGGCCGCGTTGGCCGATGATCTGAACACGCCCGCCGCGCTGGCCGTACTGTCGCGCTTGGCCAGCGATGCTCGCACGGCACAGCGCGAGCGAATGGCCGCCGGCGACGGCTTAGCGGCCGCGCAGGCCACGACGGCCGCGCGTCATGCGAAAGCCGAACTGCTGGGCGCAGGCATGGCCTTGGGCCTGCTTCAGCAGGCTCCGCAGGCCTGGTTTGGTCGCGGCGATGCTAATGATGCAGACGGCCCCATCGATGCCTTGGTGGCCGAACGCAGCGTCGCCAAAGCCGCTCGCGATTTCGCCCGCGCCGACGCCATCCGTGATGAGCTCGCGACCCAGGGCATCGTGTTGGAAGACACGCCGCAAGGCGTCCGTTGGTCGAGGAAACGCGCATGAACACGAACTCAGCAACCGCCCCACAGCCGATCTTTCCGATCGAAACCACGCCTGCCGAAGCGCAGGCCACTATCGCCGAAGAATTCGCGTTCTTTGGCGATTGGTCTGAGCGCTATCAGTACCTGATTGATCTGGGCCGAAAGCTGCCGGATCTGCCCGACGCGTGGAAATCGGAAGAGCACCGCTTGCTGGGCTGCCAGTCCAAGGTATGGATCGTGGCGCAGGGCAATGCGGAGCGTTTGGACTTTCATGCCTTAAGCGACTCGACCATCGTTTCGGGCCTGATTTTTCTCGCCCTGCGCGTTTACTCGGGTCGATCAGCCGAAAACATCTTGGCGACTACGCCCGACTACATCGCGGCGATCGGGCTTTCCAAACACCTGTCGCCGACGCGCAGCAACGGTTTAGCGGCCCTACTGGCCTTCATCCAAGACACGGCCCGACACACTGCTGGAGAATCAACGTGATCCTTCGCCCCCTCGCGGCTGCAGTGCTGCTAGTGCTTGGCCTCCCCGCTTCCGCCGAGTCCGTGGCTGCTGATTCGCTGGCGTCTATGGCGACCACCGCCGATTTTTCGCCACCGGCACTTGAGGCCCTGCGCACGGAGACGGCGTCGCAAATGCGGCCCTTGATACGCCGTTTCGTGGCAGATCAGGACGCTCTTGAGCACGTTCGCGGCCTGATCGATGAGGGCCGCGACCCGCTTTTCGCGCCTCGTCGAAACGCGCTTCGCGCCGCTCAAGTACGCGGGTGGCAGGCACTGCTCGATGGCCTAGACACCTCCGCCCTCAGCCAAGACGACAGACTCGACCGACTGCTGCTGCAGCAGGCGCTCGCCGTCAACGTAGCGGATCAAGCGTTTTCGAAAAGCCGCTACGAAGCCCTGCGCCCCCTGCTGCCGGGTTACGACGCGCTTGTCGCACTGCTTGAAGATCGCCGCGACCTCCGTCAAGCCACACCGCGCGGTGCCGCCGACACGCTGGAACAGGTGCGGATCGACCTCGTTGCCCGTGCCAGCCGCCTGACGGCCGAAGGCAATCGTCCTGCGGTGTCTCCCACCCTCGCCCTTCGCGCGGCCCAGCACGCGGCGGCCCTGCGTCGGGCCTTGAAGGACTGGCACACCTACCAGTCGGGCTACGACCCGCAATTTAGCTGGTGGGTCGACGCCCCCTACGCTGCGCTGGACAAACAGCTGGAGGCGCACGCCACCCTGCTGCGCGACACCCTCGGCGGCGCGGCCGACCCCGAAAGGCTGCGCGCCGATCCGATCGGTGATGAGGCCATCGTGGCCGCACTGCAAGCCGAGGGTATCGCCTACTCGCCCGCTGAGCTGATGGCGGCCGCAGAGCGCGAGCTGGCCTGGTGTCAGGCTGAAATGGACGCCGCCGCGCGCGCCATGGGGGCCCGCGACTGGCGCGAGGCCCTCGAGCGCGTGAAGCAGCGCCACGTGGCACCGGGCGAGCAGCCGGCACTCGTGGTGACGATGGCCGACGAGGCCGTGGCTTTCCTCGAAGCCCGCTCGCTGATCACCGTGCCTGAGTCCGCCAAGCGCGACTGGCGCATGACCATGCTCACGCCCGAATGGCAGCTGCAGGCGCCGTTCTTTTTGGGCGGCGAAGACGTCTGGGTCGCCTTCCCCACCGACGGCATGCCGCACGAGCGCAAGGTGAACGCGCTGCGCGGCAATAATCGCCATTTTTCGCGCGCCGTGGTGCATCACGAGCTCATCCCCGGCCACCATCTGCAGCACTGGTACGGCCAACGCTACAACACGCATCGCGAACCCTTCGGCAGCGCGTTTTGGGGCGAAGGTTGGGCGCTTTACTGGGAGCTCCGGCTCTATGACATGGACTTCGCCAGCACACCGGAAGACCGCATCGGCATGTTGTTTTGGCGCAGTCACCGGGCCGCGCGGATCCTGTTCTCGCTGGGTGTGCAGTCCGGCCGGATGAGCCCCGACGAGGCGGTTGAGCTGCTCGTGACCCGCGTCGGCCA
Organism: Lysobacterales bacterium; assembly: GCA_038324485.1. Lineage (GTDB taxonomy): Bacteria > Pseudomonadota > Gammaproteobacteria > Xanthomonadales > Xanthomonadaceae > Silanimonas. The sequence goes on along the minus strand of JBBQIA010000163.1, from coordinate 768 downwards.
CGAACGGGAAAACGCCCGCGCCGAGGTGCGTCGCTCAATTGCCGGCGACTACGGCCCGCTCTATCAGGTGGCCTATCTGGTCGGCGGCTGGCAGTTCCGCGCCCTGCACGACGAGCGCGTGACCCGCGGCGGCTGGAGCGAACGCGACTTCCACGACCGCGTCATGCGCGAGGGGCCGATGGCGATTCATCTGCTGCGCGAGCGACTCTTTGACCGCGTCGGCAAGGACGCACCCAAGGCGGATTGGCGGTTTTTAGACAGCGACGCGAACGCGAGTGCGCGCAGGAACTAGCCGTACGTCGAAGACATGACGACCGCGATTTTGAGCAAGAAAAAACCCCGCATCGCGGGGTTTTTTCTTCAAGCCATCCAGCGCAGAGAGGCGATCAATCGCCCATCTGACGCTGCATGTGCTCCCAACGCTCCTGCGCGTCGAGCGTGCGCTCGGCGGTGGGGCGGGCTTCGAGACGGTCAATGCCGATGGGCTCGCCACTGTCGACGCAGAAACCGTAGTCGCCTTCGTCCAAACGGCGCAACGTGCTGTCGATCTTGTTGATCAGCTTGCGGTAGCGGTCGCGGGTACGCAGCTCCAGCGCGTTTTCCGTTTCGCGGGTGGCGCGCTCGGCTTCATCGCCAACGTCGCGCACTTCGTCCTTGAGGTTTTCGATGGTCTGCTGGGACTCCTCCACCAAGTCTCCACGCCAGCTGAGCAGCTTCTGGCGGAAGTATTCGAGGTGGTAGGAACTCATGTATTCCTCCTTGGCGGAC
>JBBQIA010000162.1:0-4898 GCA_038324485.1 Lysobacterales bacterium | reverse complement strand
GCAGGCCTTCGAGGGCGGCAGCCCCTTCGGGCACCACAATTTTGCCGCCGACGCGCTCGCGCAGGCCGCCTCGGGTTCCAATCCACAGGCGCGTGTCGTCGAGACGCGCCAGCTCGTAGACCGCCGCATTCGGCAGGGCGCTGCCGGGCACGAGGAGGCTTGCGACGCCGTTTTTCCAGCTGACGAGGCCCGAATTCGTGCCGATCAGCACGCCGTCTTGGCCGTCGCTTTCCAAGGCCCAAGTGAAGGGATCGGCCAAGCCGTCGGCCTCACCAAGCCGAGCCACAAGCCCGTCCCAAGCGCGAAACAAGCTCTCGGTTTGGCTGCCTAGCCAGAGGTTGCCTTCGCGGTCCTCAAAACAGGCGTTGACCCAAGGATTACGCACGAACTGGGTGTCGTCGACGGCCAGCAGTTCGCCGTCAGACTTCAGGCGAAACAGCCGTGGCGCTGTGCTAATCCAGAGGCTGCCGCCGCTGTCTGTGCAGAGCGTTTCGATGGGTCTCTGAGTCAGGCGTTCATCTCGGCTGAAGGCTTGCGGTTCGCCATCGCCCTCCAAAAACCAGAGGCCGCGAGAAGTGGCCATCCACAGACGGCCGCCATGCTGAATTAAGTGCGTGATGCGCAAGTCGCTGCCGCCGGGCAGCGGGATGCTCCGAGTCAGGCCGCCCTCACGGCGCAGCAGTCGCCCGCGGGTGCCGATCCACAGCACCGGGCCAGCATCGAGCAGGGCGCTGACGTCCATGCCCTCCAAGCCGGCCGGCACGAGGTCGCCGTCTTCGAGGGCGTAGAGGCCTCGCGCGGTGCCGAACAGCATTTGCCCGGCGGGCCATTCGCTGATGGTCTGCATGGGCACCGGAGTGCCCGCCGCAGAGAAATGCTCGGCCGTGTCGCGGCGCAGGCGAATGGCGCCATTGCGGGTGGCAAACCAGACGTGGCCGTCGCTGGCGCGGTAGCTGTCCTCGGACATGGCCGTGTCGACGCCGGTGCGTCGGCGGTCGAAGGCTTCGAAGCGCACGCCGTCAAAGCGCGCAATCGACGACTGCGTGCCGACCCAGAGGTAGCCGTCACCGTCCTGCGCCAAGGCCTGTATTGCCACCTGCGGCAGGCCGTCGGCCACCGTCCAGTTATCCAGCGCGTAGTCGCTAAAGCGACGATCTTCCGAAAGCGCGCGCACGGGCGAGGCCCCAGCCGCGACCAGTGCGGTGAGCAGCAAGGAGAGGGCGGTACGAAGCCACCAGCGACGCTCGACATCCATACCGCAAGGCTAGCGCGGTTGGGGCGTCCGTGCGTCTTGGCCTTGCGATGAAGTTCGACACGCCTGCCTCTGTCCCCCGCGGCTATGCTTGGACCATGCTCTTTCTTGCCTCCCAATCTCCGCGTCGTCGCGCCTTGCTGGAACAACTGGGTTTGTCCCCAAGCGTCCTCGATGTCGACATCCCTGAAGCTCGCCAGCCCGCCGAGCCCGCTCTGGACTACGTCAACCGCGTCGCCCGCGACAAGGCCGCAGCGGGCTTGCTTCAGGTGGTGGCCACGCCCGGCGCGCTGGTTCTGGCGGCCGATACCGAGGTCATTCTGGATGACGAGGTGTTCGGCAAGCCGATCGACGCCGCCACCGCAGGGGCGATGCTGGACCGTCTCTCGGGGCGCACGCATCAGGTGGCCACCGTGGTGTGGGTGATTGACGCTGGGCGCGAAACCTCAGTACGAAGCCTCTCTGAGGTCACTTTCGGCACCCTGTCCGCCCGTGAGCGCGAGGCCTATCTGGCCAGCGACGAATGGCGGGGCAAAGCCGGTGGCTATGCCATCCAAGGCCGGGCCGCTGCCTTCATCGCGCACCTGTCCGGCAGCTACAGTGGGGTGATGGGCCTGCCGCTGTTTGAGACGGCGGGTTTGTTGCGTCACCACGGAGTCTTGGTTTGAGCGCCGATCTGCTGATCAATGTCACCCCGCGCGAAACCCGTGTGGCCCTCGTCGAACAAGGCATGGTGCAAGAGCTGCACATCGAGCGCAGCTTGCGTCGAGGCGTTGTGGGCAATCTTTACAAAGGTCGAGTGCAGCGGGTGATGCCCGGTATGCAGGCCGCGTTCGTGGAAGTCGGGCTCGACCGCGCGGCTTTTCTGCATGCCTCCGACATTGTTCGCGTGCCGCCGGTGCAGCCGCCCGACAGCGAGGAACTGGCCCAGCCGGTCACGCCGCCGTCGATCACGTCCCTGCTGCACGAGGGCCAAGAGATCGTCGTGCAAGTGGTGAAAGACCCGATCGGCAGCAAGGGTGCGCGACTCACGGCGCAGGCCAGCATTCCTTCGCGCTATTTGGTGCTGCTGCCGTATTCGAGCGTGATTGGTGTTTCGGCACGCATTGAAGATGAGGGCGAGCGCGCGCGGCTAAAGTCACTGGTCGCCGAGCTAGCCGAAGGCAGCGGCATGGGCTTCATCGTGCGCACGAATGCTGAAGGGCTCAGCCGAGATGCGCTTGCGGCCGACGTCGCGTATCTGCGACTGGCGTGGCAGCTGATCCGCGAAGCCACCCTCAGCACGCCCGTCGGCGGGCGCATTTACGAGGATTTGTCGCTGCCGATGCGTGCCTTGCGCGACATGATGAGCACGCAGATTGAGCGCGTGCTGGTCGATTCCCGCGAAACACATGAACGGCTACTGCGCTTCGCTGGGCAATTCATGCCTGATTTGGCTGCGCGCATTGAGCATTACTCGGGCGAGCGGCCGCTGTTCGATGTGAACGGCGTCGAGGACGAAATCTCGCGCGCACTGCAAAAGGACGTGCCGCTGAAATCGGGCGGGTACCTCGTGGTCGACCAGACCGAGGCAATGACCACGGTAGACGTCAACACCGGGTCCTTCCTTGGGCAGCGAAACCTCGAAGAAACCGCCTTCCGAACCAACTTGGAAGCGGCGCAGGCGGTGGCTCGCCAGCTTCGCCTTCGAAACCTCGGGGGCATCATCATCATCGACTTCATCGACATGCACGACGTCGACCATCGCCGCCAGGTGCTGCGCACCTTGGAGAAGGCCTTGGCGCGTGACCATGCGAAGACGACGGTGTACGACTTCTCGCCGCTCGGCTTGGTGGAGATGACGCGCAAGCGCACCACTGAAAGTCTGGAGCACCAGCTCTGCGAACCCTGTTCGACCTGCAGCGGTCGTGGGATGCTGAAATCACCGGAAACCCTCAGCTACGAAATTTTCCGTGAAGTGACGCGCGCGGTTCGTCAGTTCGAGGCCGAGCGCCTGCTGGTGATTGCGGCGCCGAATGTGGTGACCCGCATTACCGAAGAAGAATCGGTGGCGGTGGCCGAGCTGGAAGAATTCCTCGGCAAGTCGATTCGCTTCCAGCCCGATGAGCAGTACGGGCAAGAGCAATACGACGTGGTGCTGCTGTGAGTCACGCCTAATCATGGTGAGCGCGCTCCGCCGCGGATGGCGCCGTCTGCGCCGCGTCGGCGCCTATGGCGTGCTGTCCCTGCTGATTGTGCTGGCCCTGCTGGTGGCCTTGGCCAATCAGGCCCTGCCGCTGGTGCAGCAGTATCCCGGCGAGGTGGCCGCATGGCTGTCGCAACGGGTGGGCCAGCCGGTTCAATTCAGCGCGATTGATGCGCGCTGGACGCGCCAAGGGCCGCGTTTCGCGCTGGAAGATTTGGCGGTGGGCGAAGGTGACCGCCGATTGGTGATTGGCCGTGCCGAGCTGCAAATCTCGATCTATTCCGGTCTGTTTCCGGGGATGCCGCTGACCGAGCTGAGCGTCGATGGCTTGTCGCTCACCCTGCATCAAGACGCTGACGGCCGCTGGCGCATGAGCGGCCTGCCTGAACCCGCGCAGGCCGAAATAGACCCCTTCGACATCCTTGCCGGGTTCGGCGAACTGCGGGTGCAGGACGCACGCCTGCGCATTCGCGCCGAACGCTGGGGCATTGATTACGTGCTGCCGCGAATTGACGGTCGCCTTCAGGTGGATGGCGAGCGCGTTCGCGGCGCGGCGCGGCTGTGGTCGGAGGCCGACCGCGCACCGCTCGACTTGATTGCCGACGTGGCCCGCGACGGCAGCGAAGGCCGCGTGTGGACGGGCTCGGACGCCATCGATTTGCCCGCGTGGGCGCCGCTGCTTGATGCCTTGGGGGTCGAGCCGCTGGCCGGTGGCGGCGGATTTGGTGCTTGGGCGGAACTGGAAGACCGCCGGATTGCCTCGGTGCAGGTGGACGCTCGATTGAGCGGGCTGCGCCTGCGTCGTGCCGGCACGGCGCTGCCGCCTGCGGCTTTCGATGAAGCTCGCTTCGCCGCGCGCTGGGTGTTGGACGAGTCCGGCTGGCAGGTCTCGGTGCCGACGGGTCAATTCGTTCGCGGAGAAGACACCCAGCAGATCGAGAATTTTTGGATGTCGGGCGGAAGCACGCTGGCCATAGAAGCCGAGCGCATCGACATGGCGCCGCTGCTGGCCTTGGCCGCGCTCAGCAACCAGCTGCCTTCGGGCTTGGCCGCATGGGTGGCCGAAGCGCGCCCCACCGGTACGGTGATGCTCTTGGAAGTGCCGCCCTCGGCGCCGCGTGAGTTCGCTGGGGCTGCGGTGCTGTCAGGGGTTGGCTTTGCCCCGGTGGGCACGCGGCCGGGCCTTCGCGATTTGGGCGGGCGCCTGCAGTTCGACGCCATGGGCGGGGTGCTCGCCTTCGACGCGACGCCGATGGCGCTCGACTGGCCGTCGCAGTTTGGGTCGGTGATGCCGATCACCTTCGACGGCGAGCTGAGTGCGTGGCAAGACGATGAGACGTGGAGCATCGGCACCGCGGGGCTTTCGGTGTCAACGCCGGGCCTCGGTCTGAAGGCGCGATTTGCGTTGGGGCTGCAGGCCGACGGCAGTCGCCCGACACTTGATTTGGCGGCGGACTTGGA
>JBBQIA010000161.1:0-4943 GCA_038324485.1 Lysobacterales bacterium | reverse complement strand
CGGGCTGCATGCGCTGGGTCAGGCGCCGGCGGTGGACACCCTGCTGCGGCTGGCGGAGACGCTGGCCCAGCCGCTGGAACAACAGGCTCTGCCCGACGCGGTGCAGGGCGCACGACTCAGCGCCCTGTTGGACGCCTTGGTGGAGCAACTGCCGGGCACGGCCGAGGCCGAAGGGTCGCGCGCGGTCATCATGCTGCCGCATCCGGCCCGCGCCGAATCGCTGCCGGTCGGCTTCTGGCGGCGCTGGGTGGCCGATGCCAACGAGCCGCGGCGTCTGCCGATCACGGCCCGCCGCGTCACGACGCCCGCTGCACGCGACTTCGGCGCTGACACGACTACACTCGACGACCTATTAAATGGCAATGGAACGCTGCCCATGTCCGTGCTGCGCCTCTATCTGCTGACGGATGAGAGTCCTGAAGCGCACTCCCTCGCCGAACAACTCCGCGCTCGCCAGTTTGAAGTCGACGTGCTGTCTGACATTGACGAGCTGGTTGAACTGAGCGGCGCCTTGCCTGCAGACATCGTCCTAATTGATCGGATGCATTCGCCCGCCATTGAAGTCATCGGCGAGGCCATGAAGCCCATTCGGGCCCGCGCCAATCAGCCGCTGCGCATGGCCCTGATCACTGACACCGACGACGTGATGGCGCGCCTCTCGGCGCGACGCGCCGGGATGGATGCCGTGCTGGTGAAGCCGCATGGCGGCGCTGATGTCGCTAATCGTCTGCGCGATCTCTTCAGCACTGGCGAGCCGGTGTACCGGGTGATGATCGTTGAAGACGACCGCGCCCAAGCCCTGTTCGCTGAAGGCGTCTTACGCAATGCCGGCATGGAAACCCGCATGGTGCTGGAGGCGCTCGACGTGCTGCCGGCGCTGGACGATTTCCATCCCGACCTCATTTTGATGGACTTCCACATGCCGGTCGCCAACGGCATCGAGCTGACCGCCTTAATTCGCGAGCGCGAAGCGTTTGCGCATACGCCCATCGTGTTTTTGACCGGCGAGCTCGATCAAGAAGTTCGTTTCAATGCGATCGACGCCGGTGGCGATGACTTCCTTTCCAAACCGATTCGCCCGAAGCACCTGATCGCTAGCGTGCAGGGGCGCATCCGCCGCTTCCGAGACGTGCAGCAGCTGCGCGAACGCGATTCGGAGGGCAAATTGATGACGTCCGGCAGTGGCGTCGACAGCGGCATCGTTGAGCGTGGCCGGATGATGGCGCGCATCGACCAATTGATTACTGACGGTCGCGGGCGCGGCGGCATCGTTTTCCTTGAAATGGAGACGATTGCCAAGCTGCGCTCACGTTTAGGGCTTGGCCAGTTTGAGCGTCTGCACATGGACGCGCTGGACCTGCTAAAGCCGCTTGCAGGCGACCGCATGCTGTGTCGTTTTGCAGACGGCGGATTTTTGGTGCTCGATGCCAGCCTCGAACCCGACGACCTCTTGATGCTCGGCGTGCAACTGCGGGAAGCCCTAGCGGCCCACGAATTCCGCCTTGGCGACCAGAGCGTCGTCACGCCCGCCGTGGCCGGCGTGGCACCGCTCTCGCCTGAATTCACCGACGCCGGCGCGCTGCTCAACGCCGTTGAGAAAGTGGCGCACGGCGCGCGCAAGCGCCCCGACCACATCGACCTCTACCGCGCACTGGCCGCCGAAGACGCCCGTCGTCAGGCCGAGCTCATCGAAGACATGCGTCAGGCGATGGCACAAGACCGTCTGTCGCTGCTCTATCAGCCCATCGTAGCGGTGGCCGGCGGCGAAGACAGTCGCTACCAAACCTTGCTGCGCTTGGACACCAGCGCCGGCAAGCGCATGACCGCAGCGGAAGTGATTCCGGCGGCCGAGCGCTCTGGCTTCATCGTCGAAGTCGATCGCTGGGTCATGCGCGAGTCAATCGCCCGCGTGGCGCGCGCGCGCTCGAAGGGCGGCACGATGACGCTCTTCGTCACCCAATCGCCCTACACGCTGGCGCACGGCGGCCAAGCCGACTGGCTGCGTGGCGAGTTGCGGGCCATGGACGTTCCCGGCAGCGCGCTGGTCATCGAGCTTCGCTTGGAAGACGCCGGCGTCCACACAGGCACCCTGCGCGAATTCTGCTCGGCGATGGTCACCGACGGCGTGCAGTTCTGCCTCTCGCAGTTTGAACCAGGTCCCGAAGTCGAGTCGCTGATGGAGCAACTGCCGCTCTCGCTCATCAAGCTCGCGGGCAAGTACAGCGCCGGCGCCCTGTCCTCGGACGGTCGCGACGAGTTGAAAGTAATCATCGACCGCGCGCACCGCCGCAACATCGAAGTCATTGGCCACGGCGTTGAAGACCCGCAGGCCGCCGCGACGCTGTGGATGAGCGGCGTTGATTTCGTCCAAGGCAACTTGGTCCAGCGCGCCAACGACACCCTCGACTTCGACTTCCATCAGGCGATTCTCTAACGTGCTCCCGCCCCGTGCCCCGAAGCGCCTCCTTGCTGGCTGGCTGCTATTAGCGGGTGCCGGCGGCCTGCTCATCGCCATTGGCTTTCAACTCCTGCCCGATGGCTCGTTTTGGCCCTTGGTCATCACCGCCACCTTGCTCACAGCCGGTGCGGCGTGGTCGGTGCCCGAGGGACTGCGCCAAGCGCGCGACCTCGAAGCGGAGTACCAGCGCCTCACCAGCGAGAACACCCGCATGGTCGAAACGCTGCAGCAGGAGCTGGAACGTCATCGCCGCCTTGAGTTGGAGCTGAAGGACGCGAAGAAGCAAACCGAATCCGCGATGATGGCCAAAGGCGAGTTTCTGGCCACAATGAGCCACGAAATTCGCACGCCGCTCAACGGCATTCTGCCGGTGATCGACATGCTGCTGGGCGCGCGCATGACGGCCGAACACGCCGATCTGCTGCGCACGGCGCACGGCTCTGCAAAGCAAATGCTGCGCATCGTCGACGACATTCTCGACTACTCGAAGCTCGAAGCGAACAAGGTCGATCTCGAGATCACCGCTTTTAATCTGCGGGAAGTTGCCGAGTCCGTCGTTCGTTTGATGACCAAGCAAGCCGAAACCAAAGGCGTGCTGCTGCACTTGGAAATCGAACCCGGCGTGCGATTGCCGGTGCGCGGCGACCCCACGCGCCTGCGCCAAGTGCTGACCAACCTGCTCAGCAATGCCATCAAGTTCACGGATCGCGGGCGCGTCACCCTACGCATTATTAAGAATGGCGACGACCGCATCCAGCATCCACTGCGCTTTGAGGTCATCGACACCGGAATCGGCATTGCGCCGGAAAAAGTGTCGCAGCTGTTCACTGCGTTTGCGCAGGCCGACGCCTCGACCACGCGCATGTACGGCGGCACTGGCCTCGGCCTCGTCATCTGCAAGCGCATCGTGAACCTGATGGGTGGACGCATCGATGTCGACAGCGTCCCGGGTGAGGGCTCGCGCTTTTGGTTTGAAGTGCCGCTGATGAAAGCCGTGGGCGACCTGCCTGCGGCGCGCGCCGATCTGTCCGGTGCCCGCGTGCTGATCATGACGCCTGACGCTGGGCTGCGTGAACGCTTGGCCACGGCGATGCAGCATTGGGGCATGCGCCTGTCGTACTCCAGCTCGGCGCCCGAAGCTCTGCAGATGCTGCGGTCGGCGGCCGCCCGCGGCATGGGCGCCGGTTTCGAAGCGCTAGTGGCCGACCTGCGCGATGGCGCCACCGCCGCACTCGTCCTGCAGCGCGCGATGTCCCGTTCGCCCGAGCTGGAGGGCTTGAAGTTGCTCTTTTTAGCCGGCGCTGAACCCTTGCCGCCGGAGGCCACGACGGCCCCGCAGGTGAGCGTGGTGCGCCGCGAGATCGCCGGCCCTGACCTCAAATCAGCGCTCGCCGAACTGCTCGTCCCGGATCAAGCCATGCTGTTAGCCGGTGCCGCCGATGAGGCCGAGGACTTCGGTCTCCACTTCGACGACACGCCGTCTCCGGCGGTGGCCTCGTTACCGCAGGGCAGCAGCGTTGGCGCGTTCTCGGAAGCCGCCATCGGCCGACGTGGCCGAGTGCTGCTGGTCGAGGACAACCCGGTCAATATGCTGGTGGCGCAGAAGCTCATTGCCCACATGGATCTGATCTGCGAATCCGCCGGCGACGGCGAACGCGCGCTGGAGCGCATGGCGGCCGGCAACCTCGACCTGGTGCTGATGGACTGCCAGATGCCTGTCAAAGACGGCTATACGGCCACCCGCGAGTGGCGCGAATACGAGTCCTCCCAGCGCCTGCCGCGGCTACCCATCATTGCCATGACCGCCAATGCAATGGCGGGCGATCGGCAGAAATGTTTGGACGCCGGCATGGACGACTACCTGTCGAAGCCGGTGGACAAGTCGCAGCTAGAAGACACGCTGAAGCGCTGGCTCCAGCGCGGCGCGGCCGCGCGACGGCAGTCCTCAGGACAACTGGCCAGCCCCTCTCAGGCGCCGATCGGTGCCCCCACGATCACACCGGTAGCGCCCGTGTCTTCTAGCAGCCCGAGCGGCAGTGCAGCACCCTCATCCGGGCAAACACCGGATCCTCGCCAAATCGCGACCGGCGCGACGCTGTCGGGCATCGGCGCGCCGAGCCCCGCACCGGCAGCGGCGGTGCTGGACGACGAGGTGCTTGCCGAACTGCGCGAAGTGATGGGTGCCGAGTTCAATAATCTGGTGAGGATGTTCTTGGACGATGCCAAGAAGTACATCGACCAGCTCGAAACGGCTGCCGCAGAAAACCAGATTGAGCGCATGGTGGCGCCGGCCCACACGCTGAAGTCCTCGAGCGCAAACTTGGGCGCCATGGCCGTTTCGGCCGCGGCCAAGCGCATCGAAGTGGGCGCCCGCGAGGGTGTACTGCCGCGGCCCGCCGTGGCAGTGGCGGTGCTGGACGCGGAGTTCCAGCGCGCCAGCGAATCGCTGCGTCGCTTGGTGATGTAAGGCCGCTGGCACGCGCTG
>JBBQIA010000160.1:0-4948 GCA_038324485.1 Lysobacterales bacterium | reverse complement strand
CGGCGATCGCGTGCTACAGGACTTCGCGCGGATCACGCAGGCCTCGGTGCGTCGCACCGACCGCCTGTTTCGCTACGGCGGTGAGGAGTTCATCTTGCTGATGCCGGGCACCGACGAGCTCGGCTTAGAACTCGCCATGAGCCATCTACGCGCGCAGCTTCGAGAGGGCCTGCGAGTCCACGACGAGCCGGTCACGGTGTCGATCGGCGGTGCGGTGCTGCGCGTTGGGGAAACGCGCGAGACCTGGGTGGGGCGCGCAGACAACGCGCTGTACCGCGCCAAAGAAAGTGGCCGCAACCGGCTTGAGATTGACCAGCCCGAGGAATAGGGCGTGGCTTACGGGGCCAGACGCCCCAAGACTTCAGCGACATCCCGCGATGCGTTTTTGGGCGACAGCGTAGACAGCGCGACACGTGCGGCGGACTGGGCATCGGGCGACCAGCGCGGCAGACCCTCGAAGGCCCCAAGTAAACGCGCGGCCACCTGCGGATTGATCGCATCCAGCGCCGCGATCTGCGCGGCCACTAAGCGATACCCCGCCCCATCGGCGCGATGAAAGGCCGCGGGATTCGATCGCGCAAAGCTGCCGATCAGGGCTCGCACGCGATTGGGATTCGTGGGCGACCAGTGCGGGCCGACCAGCAGCGCCTCGACGTCCGCCAAGGCATCGGCCTGCGGCCGAGTGGCCACCAACGCAATCCACTTGTCGGTGACCAAGGGCGTCTCGGCGAACTCTGCGGCAAAGGCGGCGAGCGCTTCACGATGACCGTCGGCACGCGCCCAAACCAAGGCGCGCAGCGCCGCGAGACGCGCGGTGAGGCAGGACGGCTCGGCCCACACGGCGCGTGCCGCCTCGCCGCCGTCCACCCGCGAGAGCCACGCCAGTGCCGCGTGACGCAGGCTTCGCGCCGCCATCGCGGCATCATCGAGGCCACCCGCGGCCGCCGCTGCACAATCGCGAACCACGCCGGTCAAGGCCGCACGATGGGTGCTCGCCAATCGATCCATCAGGGCATCACGCTCGGACACGAGGGCCTGCGGGGTGACCACGGCCAAGGCATCGGCCACCGTATCGAAGTCGGGCAGCGCGAGGCACTCGGCCACGAGAGCCGGATGGGCATTCGGGTCAGCAAGCAGGGCGCCGATGGCGTTCGACAACGCCGCTTCTGCGTCATCGACGGCGCCCAAACCGGCGACCTCATCGCCAAGACGAGCGCGCAACACGTCGAGTGCAAGACCGTTGAGCGCATCCCAGCGCGCAAAGCCGTCCGTCTCGTGCTGCACGATGCGCGCGCGCTCGGCCGGAGACAGCGCAAGTCGAAGGCGAATGGGCGCAGAAAATCCGCGATTGAGCACGGGCAGCGGCTCGGCCGAAAGACCGCGCCAGCGTAGGGTGTGCTCGGCGCGACGCAGCAGAAGGCCGTCCGGCATCGGTTCGGCGTCGTGCTCATCGGGTGCGCCCAAGGCTTGGCCGTCCGCATTGAACAGGGCGACGCGGAAAGGCAAGGGCAGCGGCTGCGCGCTCGGCACGTTTTGCGGCGCTTGCTGGGCCAAATGCAGGCTGTAGTCCCCCGACGCAGCATCGAAATGGCGAGTCACCGCCAGCACCGGCGTACCGGCCTGCGCGTACCAGGCCAACATATCGCTGCAGTCGATGCCGCTGGCGGCGGAATGCGCGGCGTAAAAGTCTTCGAGCGTCGCGCTACGGCCGTCGTTGTCGGCGAAGTAGCGGTCCATGCCCGCGCGAAACGCCGCTTCGCCCAAGCGCGTGTGCAGCATGCGCACGATCTCGGCGCCTTTTTCGTAGATCGTCAGCGTGTAGAAATTATTGATCTCGCGGTATTCAGCGGGTCGCACCGGATGCGCTAAAGCACCCGCGTCCTCCGCAAACTGCCGCGCCCGCAGCAGGCGCACATCGTCAATGCGCTTGAGGTCGCGCGAGTGCAGGTCGGCGGTGAACTCCTGATCGCGGAACACCGTCAGGCCTTCCTTCAGCGAGAGCTGAAACCAGTCGCGCAGCGTGACGCGATTGCCCGACCAGTTGTGAAAGTACTCGTGGCCCACCACCGATTCGATGCCCATGAAGTCGGCATCGGTGGCCGTGCGTTCGTCGGCGAGGATGTAGCGGGCGTTGAAGATGTTCAGGCCCTTGTTCTCCATCGCGCCCATCGTGAAGTCCTGCGCGGCCACCACGTTGAACACGCCTAAGTCGTAGCAGCGACCGAAGCGCTGTTCATCCCAGCGCAGCGCGCGCTCGACGGCACCCAAGGCGTAACGGCAGGGTTCGGGGTCACTGCCCTCAACCCAGACGTTCAATTCGACTGCACGGCCATCGGCCCCGGTGATCGATCTTGAGACGCGCGCCATCGGCCCGGCCGCCAGCGCGAACAAATAGCAGGGCGTCGGATGCGGGTTATGCCAGACCACTTCATGACGGCCGCCGGGAAGATCGCGCTCGCTGATGCGGTCGCCGCCCGCCAAGAGCACGGGCCATGCGGCCTTGTCGGCACGCAGGGTGGTGCGCCAGGTGGCCTGCACGTCGGGGCGATCGACAAAAAACGTGATGCGGCGAAAGCCTTCGGCCTCGCACTGCGTCAGCAGCAGGCTGCCGCTGGCGTACAAGCCTTCAAGCCGCGTGTTTGCTGAAGGGTTCAGGCGAACGCGCGTGCGCAACGTGCAGTCCGACAGACCGCGTGCCGCGTGCACGACCAGCGTGGTCTCCGATTGCGTGTAGGCGCTGGGCGCGAGCAAATCGCCGTTCAACGCCACGTCGATCAGGATCAGGTCCTCACCGTCGAGGCGAAGCTCGGCGTCGGGCGCATCGCATCGCAGGCTCAGTGTGGCCGTGACCTCGCTGTTCGCTCGCTCAAGGTCGAACTCCAAGGCCACTTCGGTGATGGTCCACGAAGGCGGCTGGTAGTCGGCGAGGCGGATGGGCGAGGGGGTGTTCTGAGACATTGCGTCAACCATGTTGCAGGACGGCAAAGCATACCGACCGCATCGCCGGAGGGGGCGACCGCAGCCTGAACACCGCACAGCGCATAATTGCGCGATGAGTGCCCTGCCCCTCCCATCGCCCCGCACGACGCCGCTTGGCGCCGCTGACCGCCCCACGCTGAACGACATTCGCGACGCCGCCGCGCGAATCAGCGGCATCGCTCACGTGACGCCGGTGCTGCGCTCGCGCTCGCTGGATGCGCTGGCTGGGTGCCAATTGTTCTTCAAGGCCGAGAATTTTCAGCGTGCGGGGGCTTTCAAGTTTCGCGGCGCCAGCAACGCGGTGTTTTCGCTGGACGCGGCGCAGGCCGCTCGTGGCGTCGTCACGCAAAGCTCGGGCAATCACGGCGCAGCCGTGGCCTTGGCGTGCCAGCTTCGCGGGATCGCCTGCACCGTGGTGGTGCCCCATGCCGCACCGCGAATCAAGCGCGAGGCCATTGCCCGCTACGGCGCGCGCATTGTCGATTGCGAGGTATCGCAGGCCTCGCGTGACGCAGCGACCGCGCAGGTGCTGGCCGACACTGGCGGCGAGCTGGTGCATCCCTACAACGACGGCCGAGTGATTGCGGGTCAAGGCACGGCCACGCTTGAGCTGCTGCAGCAAGTTGAGCGGCGCGGCCGCACACGCGATACGCCGCCGGCGCTCGACGTGGTGATGGCGCCGCTGTCGGGCGGCGGGCTAATGAGCGGCACGGCACTGGCCGCGCACGGCATCGATTCGCGTATTCGCGTGATCGCCGCCGAACCCGAGGGCGCCTGCGACGGCCACGATTCGCTCGTGAGCGGCACGCGCATCACCGGACGCACCGCCAACACCATCAGCGATGGTCTGCGTGCTGAACTCGGGCCGCTGACCTTCGACATTCTTCGCGAACACTGCGAGCGCGTGCTGCTGGTCAGCGACGCCGAAACCATCGCCGCCATGCGCTTAATTTGGGACCGCCTCAAGGTGGTGATCGAACCCAGCTGCGCGGTGCCGCTGGCGGCCGTGCTCAAAAACCGCGAGCTGTTTGCCGGGCAGCGCGTGGGCATCATTTTGTCGGGCGGCAACGTGGATTTAGATGCGCTGCCGGCGTTGCTTTCTCTCGCGTCCGGATAGCGCCTACCCTAGGTGAGCAATCTACTCACTGAACTCACCCGATGCCGAATCCAAGGTGAGACGGGTTGGATTCTCCAATCTATGAAAAAACCGTCTAGTTCGTTGCCGCCCAGCGCAACTGTGACGCGAACATGAGCACGTTGGCCAACGCATGAGCCGCGACGCATAGCGAAACGCTGTCCGATTCGCGGCGCAGCCAGTAAAGCGCAAAGCCCCCTGCGTAGATGCTTGCCATCACAGACAGATCGCCAGCCTGCAGGCCGTGCAGCGCGGTGAACAGGCCGGTAGAGACTAATCCCGCAAGCAGCCAAGCAAAGTATCGATTTAGGTAGTCGTATAAGACGCCGCGAAAAACGATTTCCTCAAGAACTGGCGCTACCAGAACGCCAAAAAGAAACGCCTCCCACAGCGGAAAAGAGGAAGCGGGCGCAGGTTTTGGAAAGCCAAGCGCGAGCATTGACAGCGACCCCACGGTGACCATCGCCGCATAGGGGAACAGCAGCCGCCAAGGCTTGATGGCGAAGAAGCGCCACCCTGCTGCTAAGTCTTTGCTCCAGCTCCTTCGAAAAAATCGCGCGTAGAGTGCTGCTGCCAATCCAGCCAAGCCGAGCAAGACCGCCGCGTGGGGCATAGAGCCCATCTCAGGGCCGACGCTAACGTTCTGAAAATGCATCCTGACCTGCAGCCCGAGCGCATGCAAATGATCATCAATGTCGGACATCTCGTCAGCCACCGCTTGGCAGTCCAGCACTAAAGCCGCTGTCGAGTCACTCTCGGCAGATTCGGAGCAATAGAGCTTCCTCAATCCCACCCTTGATCCCTCATCGAAACGAAGAGGAAGGAGAAAGCTAT
>JBBQIA010000159.1:0-4966 GCA_038324485.1 Lysobacterales bacterium | reverse complement strand
GGTGATGCAGCAAGCCTGCGCGGCCTGCGGCTGGAGTCGTTCACCGACGAGCGCTTCGGTCTGCCGACGGTCAAAGACATCGTCAAAGAGCTGGAAAAGCCCGGCCGCGACCCGCGCCCGGAGTTCAAAGCCGCGCGCTTTGCCGACGGCGTCGAAGACCTGAAAGACCTGCGTCCTAGCATGGTTTTGGAGGGCGTCGTGACCAACGTGGCGGCCTTCGGCGCCTTCGTCGACGTGGGCGTGCATCAAGACGGCTTAGTCCATATTTCGGCGCTCTCCGACACCTTCGTGAAAGACCCACGCGAGGTGGTGAACGTGGGCGACGTGGGGAAAGTGAAAGTGATGGAAGTGGACGTGCTGCGAAAGCGCATCGCCTTGAGCTGCCGATTGGACGACGTGCCGGGCGAGACGCGTGGGGTCAAGCGCGAGGAACGGCCCGCCAGAAATGATCGAGGCGCACGGGATGTGCGCGCCGTCGCGGCACCGACGAATACCGCCATGGCCGATGCACTGAAGGGCTTGAAGCGCTAATGCCTAGCGCGCCGACATGAGTACCCACGACCTGCTGGTCACCTTAGCCGGCGCGTCCACCGCGCTCGCCGCGGCCTTGCTGATTGCGCTGGGCTCGGCCGTTCGCCGCATGACCCTGCCGCGCTCGGCGGTGTTGGGCGGCGTGGTGATGCTGGCGGGCTTGGTGCACACGGCGTGGCAGCACGTGGGCTTGGTCGCGCTCGGTCCCGACGGCATTCCGCCCACGACCTACGGCGCGGGCCTGTTTCTGCAGAGCTGGGGCTTTTACGCCCTTTTATCTGGGGTGCTGCGGCCGGTCGAGGCAAAGCGCGGCGGTTTGTTCGCCATGGGCGCGGCCACCGTGTTGCTTGCCCTGTTTGTGCCCGCTACATGGGCCGTTCCCGCGTCGCTGGCCTTGGGCACGGGCTACACCGCGCATCTGGCCCTTTTGCTGTTTCGGCTGCGGGCCACCCGCCGTTGGTTTCGGGTGGAATGGCCCGTGGTGCTGCTGTTCGTGGCGATGGGCGTGATGGTGGGCGGCGCGGGGGCGCTGACCCCGCACTCGGTTAGCTGGGAGCACTTCGCCCTGCTCTACTCGCTGCAGCTGGCGCTGGGCTTCTTGCTGGCCACGGCTCTGCTGCTGGGCATTCCCGACTTGGCGGCCAAGACCGCCGATGCGGTCAGCGCCAGCTACGCGCAAAGTTCGCTGGGCAAGGTATACGTGCAGGCAACAGCCGAGCGCTTGCTCCGCCTGTTCGAGGACGAGCGCGTCTACCTCAACGAAGATTTAGGGCTGGCGGCGCTGGCTCGTCGTCTTGATCTGACGCCACATCAGCTTTCCGAAATGCTCAACGTGCACTTCGGCGAAAGCTATTCGCGCTTCGTTCGTCGCCACCGTGTGCTGGCGGCCCAGCGAATGCTGATCGACGAGCCGCGGGCGTCCGTCCTGTCGGTGGGGCTGGCCGTGGGCTTTGGATCGCAGTCAGCGTTCTATGCGGCCTTCAAGGAAGAAACCGGGCTCGTCCCCGGCGAATTTCGCCGTCAGGCAGAACCGGACAGCCCCTCAAATTGAGCGTGCCGGAGGGCGTATAGCCCATTCCGATCATTCTGGAACCCGGTAAGCCACTGATTTATATGGGCTCAGACGGAACATATTCCAGAACGATCAAGCCGGAAGCTTGGTCCGTTCGGGATCGCGATGCTGGCGTCGAACCCCAACGGAGCCACCCCATGTACACCGAAACGAACGCCTACCTTGCCCCCCTCGGCTACGGCCTTTACCTCAGCATTTCCATCGCCCTGACCATCTGGGTGGCGCGAGTCTTGTCGAGTTCTGGCGAAACCTTCCTCATCCGCTGCTTCGGGCAGGACCAAGATCTGGCCCGGTCGACCAATCGGTTGTTGGTCATCGGGTTTTACCTGATCAATTTGGGCTTCATCAGCCTGCGCTTGGAATACTGGGAACCGGGCACCACCTCGCTCGCCGGTGAACTGGGCGCGCGGATCGGCGCCACCCTTCTGGTGCTGGGCGGCATGCACTTCTTCAACATGTTCATGATCGCCAAGATGGGCCGCACCGTGGGCCGCTGGATCACCGAGCAGAACGGCGCGCCACCGGTCATCCCGCGCTGAAGGCGCGAGCCTTGAGCGCAACGGTGCGATCACGCAGCACCAACGCTGCGCCCGCGAAAGTGCGCAGCCCAGCTTTGGTGGTCGCTCTCGTGCCCTGGACCTTGATCGTTTTCACTGCTCTTGTATTGGGCGCCTGGGTAGGTGCGCTGGTTTGGCTGACGCGCGGATTCCGGCGCGGCAAGCTGCTTGACGACGTGGAAGCGCCGCGCAAGCCGCCACGCTCTCGCTTTCGCGCCTGACTCAGCGCTCGCTCAAAAAGGCCTCAACCGCCGCCACCGTGCGCGCCGCATCTTCTTCCTGCGGCACGTGGCCTAGATCGTCGAACACCACGAGCTGACTGTTGGGAATCGCGGCATGGAAACGCTCGCCGGCTGCCAGCGGAATCAGCCGGTCGCGACCGCCCCACAGGATGAGCGTGGGCTGCGCAATGGCCGACACCGGATCCGTACTGGCCAGCGCCCCCGGCTTCCCGAACCGCGCCTGCAGGGCCGCGCGATTGCCGGCGCGGGTGGCCAGATCGAAATAGCGGTCGATGAGTTCAGGGCTGACCTGGTCCGGATTGCCGTAGACGTTGCGCAAGCTGGACTCGATAACGCTGCGCGGCAGAACGCGCTGCAAGATCGGCGCGGCCCACTTCATGCGCGCGAGACGAAACGCAATCGGCACCGAACGCGGGGCGGTGGCGGCGGCCGATACGGTGTCGGGCGCCGGCGCGCCCGAGGCGTCCACCAGCACCAATCCGGCAATGCGCTCGGGGTGGGCCAGTGCGGCCTGCCACGCGATGCCGCCGCCGTAGGAATTGCCGGCCACGATGACGCGCTCGGCGCCCAGTCGGTCCAGTACGGCCATCAGCACCTGCACTTGGCGCAGCATCGAGTAATCGTGATTCGGGTCAGGACCAGTCAGGCCGAAGCCCGGCAGGTCGTAGCGGATCACCCGTCGCGTTTTTGAGAGCGCGTCGGTCCAGCCCTGCCAGGTGTGCAGCGAGTCACCCGTGCCGTGCAGCAGCACGATGGGCAGCGGGTCCTCACGCGGGCCTTCGTCGCGCAGATGCACGGGCAGGCCCAGCAGCGGTTCGATGCGCGAGGGCGGAGCGGCCCAGCGCGGCATCAGGGATTCAACGGAGCGGTCAGGCGCCCAGTGCCACGCGATGAAGCCGGTCGCCAGCACGGCGACGACCAAAACCAGGCGGCTAAGCCATTGCACCAAGCGCCCCAACCATCGCAGCGGGCACCTGCTCACGGGCGCCGGCCGCGCATCAGGGCTTGGGTGCCGAGTCCGACGCGGAAGCGCCGGCGGATTCGGACGCTTCGGCCACGCTAGTCGCGCCACTGGCCCATGCGGCCGGAGCGTCCTCGGTGTTTGCCGGCTTTGGCGCAGCCTTGGCCCAGGACGCAAAACTGCGACGAGGCGTTACGGCGGAGGCGCTGGGATCCGGCTCATTCGCTGCAGCGTTCGGTTCAACAGCCAGCGCGACAGCAGCAGCCGCTACCGGTGCAGCGACGTCCTCGCTCACGACGGGCGGCGGCGGGGGAGGCGGCGGCTCATCGTCCAAACCGTTGAGGCTCTGGTAGCGATGGGCGCCCGCAAAGAGCGCCGACATCGGGCCGTAGCCGTGAGACATGCCGTCTAACTCGCAGGCCTGAGTCAGCGCCGGCGCGGACAGGCCCAGCGCGACGGCGAGACAGAGACCATAAGAATGAAATCGCTTCATCGGGTCAGACTCCAAACGCCTTTCAGCGCATCGGGCTTATTCCTCGATCAATTCCAAACGATCAAGGTCGAGCGAATAGGCCGCCGTGGCCATCGCGTTTTCAGTGAGGCTAGAGCGCACGGTGCCGTGCACCCAGTACGCATCCCACAGGTTGCCGAGCTCGATGGGGTTTTCCGGCTTGATGTAGATCAGCTGGTTGGGCGGCGGCGGCGGCACGTGCACGCAGGCGCCGAAGTACGGCACCAAGAACATCTCGGTCACCCGCTGGTTTTCGTCGAAGGCGATGGGCACGAGGTAGCCCGGCACTTTGCCGCGGGCGCCATTCATGGCGGCGACGGTCTTGACGCTGCTCATGGCCTGCGGCATTTCCATCTGACCGGTGTGGTCCACCTCGGCCATTTCAGTCAAGGCCTTCAGGTCTTCCGGCGGAAGCAGCTCCAGCCAGTCGATCTCGCGCTCGTCAGAGCTGCCGGTGCTTAAGTTCGGCGTGGCGCCGATGGCCGGCTGCGTGGCCGATGTCGGCGCCGAGATCAGCAGGGCAAAGACGGCCAGTGCGGCCAGCGATCGTCGCGGAAGAAAAGCAATCATGCGAAACACCTCATTGGATCATCGGTCGACGGCAACGCCGTCTTGAAGGGAGCGGCGATACGCCAAGGTGGCGGGCACCAACCCCAAAAGGATACCCCCCAGCCACAGTCCCGCGAGAAGAATGGCCTCACGCAGGGACGGCCAAGCGGGCGCCAAGAAGACGCCGAAACGCGCCTCCAGCCACGGGCCCAGCAGCCACAGCGAGGCCTCCAGCAGGGCCACGCCCAGCAGCAGGCCCGCTCCGGTGAGCAGCGCCGCCTCGGCCACAAGCAGCCCGAACACGTGGCGCGGCCCGGCGCCAACGGCGCGCAGCAGGGCCATTTCTCGTCGGCGTTCGTTGAGCGTGGCCAGGATGGTGGTGAGCAGCACCATCAGCGCCGCCAGCACGGCCGCACCGGCGGCCACCAACAGTGCGCGCTCGACGCCGCCCATCAGGCCCCAAAGCTGCGTCAGGGCAACGCCCGGAAGAATCGCGGTGAGCGGCTCGGCGCGGTATTCATTGACGACGCGCTGCACGGCGAA
>JBBQIA010000158.1:0-4967 GCA_038324485.1 Lysobacterales bacterium | reverse complement strand
GACTTTGTCCAGGTCGCCGGGGTCACCGCGCTGAACGAAGGCGAGTCGATCGTCGAGGCGGCCCGCCTGCGCCTGAAGCGCAACCGCGACCGTGTGCTCGATGCGCTCAGCGACCTGCCCGGCGTCACCGCCCCGCGCGTGCTGGTCGTCGGCTTGGGCGACGCTGCCAAGCTCAGCGCGGCGGTCTTCCAGAAAATCGTGGCGGATGCCGTGCGCGCAGTGAAGCTAACACCCGCGAAGCGCGCCTTGATCGCGCTCAGCGATATCGCTATTCATGGCCGCGACGCCAGCTTTGCCATCGAGCAAACCGTAGTCGCTGCCGACCATGCCGCATACCGCTACACCGCTACCCGCAAGTCGACCAACGACGTCGCCCTGACGTCGCTCTCCGTCAGTGGCGCCGATTCGGCCGCTTTAGCGCGAGGAATCGCTATCGCCGCCGGCGTCGAGCTGGCCCGCGAGCTCGGCCATCTGCCGCCGAACATCTGCAACCCGGGCTACCTCGCCGACACCGCCCGCAAGATGGCTGCCGATCATTCCGGCGTCAGCTGCGAGGTGCTGGAAGAAGCCGACATGCAGGCGCTGGGCATGGGCTCGCTGCTGGCCGTGGGCCGCGGCTCGGCCAACGGTTCGAAGCTTGTCGTTCTGAAATGGAGCGGCGGTGGCGACGCCAAGCCTCACGTTTTGGTAGGTAAGGGCATCACGTTTGATACCGGCGGCATCAACCTGAAAGTTCAGGGCGGTATCGAAGAAATGAAGTTCGACATGCTCGGCGCCGCAAGCGTGCTCGGCACCTTCCTCACCGCCGCCACGCTGAAGCTACCCATCAATCTCGTCACCATCGTGGCCGCAGTCGAAAACATGCCTGACGCCGACGCCTATCGTCCGTCGGACGTGCTCACTGCCATGAACGGCAAGACCATTGAAGTCGGAAACACCGATGCTGAAGGTCGCTTGATTCTTTGCGACGCGCTGACCTATGCACAGCGCTTCGAGCCGAAGGCGCTGGTCGATGTGGCCACGCTCACCGGTGCAGTAATCATCGCGCTGGGCAAGCACGCCACCGGCCTGATGTCGCACCACGATGATCTCGCCGCCGAACTGCTGGCGGCCGGCGAACACGCGCACGATCGCGCCTGGCGCCTGCCGATTTGGGAGGACTACCAGAGCCAGCTCGATTCGATCTACGCCGACATGTACAACATCGGCGGCAAGGCCGCAGGCTCGATTACGGCGGCCTGCTTCCTCTCGCGCTTCACCGAAGGCCAGCGTTGGGCGCATCTCGACATCGCCGGCAGCGGCTCGGACGAAGGCCGCAAGGGCATGGCCACCGGCCGCCCGGTCGGCTTGCTGACGCGCTGGCTGATCGACCAGGCCGCCTGAGGAACCGGGGCGGACGGTCACCCGTTCGCCCCTCGCCGCCATGTCTCGCGCCGACTTCTACTTGATCGACAAGCCTCGCTTCCGCGAGCAGCCCCTGCTGCTGGTCTGCGAACTGGCAAAGCGCTGCCACGGCACCGGCAAGGCCACATTGGTGCTGTGTGATTCCGCGGCGCAGGCCGAAAGCCTCGACGACCTGCTGTGGTCGTTCGAGGAAGACAGTTTTATCGAGCATCAGCTCGCCGGCTTAGACGAAGACGAGGGTGAAGTGCCGGTGTTGCTGGTGCCACCAGGCGTCGACACGCCCATGCGTCCGATGGTCATCAACCTGCGCGCCGAGGCGGTGCCCGAAGGCTTTGAACGCGCGCTCGAGGTGGTGCCGGCCGACCCCGCTGCGCGAGCGCCGCTGCGCGAACGTTGGAAGCACTACCAAGAGCGCGGCGTGGAACTGCACAAGCACGACATGTAAGTCAGCGTGGAAGCGGCGCTCACGCCCGGCCTTAGCGAGCCATCCACGCTTCGATGGCGTCGGCTTCTTTCGGCACCGCTGACGTCAGCACTTCGTGCCCCTCGTCAGTGATCCGCACTTCGTCTTCGATGCGAATGCCGATGCCCTGCCACTTCGCCGGCACTTTGGCGTTCGGCGCGATGTACAGCCCCGGCTCGACGGTAAAGACCATGCCGGGCTCCAGCAGCCGCGACTCACCGGCCACTTTGTAGTCGCCCACGTCGTGGACGTCTAAACCGATCCAGTGGCCAGTTTTGTGCATATAGAACGCCTTGTAAGCCTCCGACTCGAGCACTTTCTTCAGCGTGCCCTTGAGCAATCCCAGCGAGAGCAGACCCTCGGCCAGCACGCGCACCGCCGCATCGTGCACCGCCACATAAGGTCGGCCCGGACGCGCCTCGGCAATCGCGGCCGCCTGCGCATTCAGCACCAAATCGTAAAGCGCGCGCTGCTCGCGGGAGTACCGCCCCGACACCGGCCACGTGCGGGTGATGTCGCTGGCGTAGCCACGAAACTCGGCGCCGGCATCGCAAAGCAGCAGATCGCCGTCGCGCAAAGTGCCTTGATTAGCGATGTAGTGCAGCACGCACGCATTCGCGCCCGCGCCGACGATGGGGTTGTAGGCCGGCACGCAATCGTTGCGCCGCCACACCTCCCACAGCGCCGCTTCCACGGCGCACTCGCGAACACCCGGCCGCGAAGCCCGCATGGCCGCCTTCTGCGCCTCGGCGGCGACTTCAGCCGCAAAGCGCATGTGCCGAAACTCGGCCGTCGATTTAAACAGGCGCAGTTCGTGCAGCAGATGACCCAGCTCTAAAAATTCATGCGGCGGCTCGGCGCCTTGCCGCACCTGAGCGCGCACCCGATTCACCCAGCTAATCAGCTTGAGATCGAAATCCGTGTCGCGGCCGAAGTGGTAATAGACGCGCGTCCGGCCTTCCAGCAAGCCCGGCAGGATCTCGTCGATGTCGTCGATCGGATAGGCGTCGTCGATGCCGTAGTCCGACACCGCGCCTTCTGGCCCCGCACGCGGCCCGTCCCACAGTTCGCGATCGGGATGGCGTTCGCGGCAAAAGAGCAGGCTTTCGCCGTGGGCGCGGCCGGGCACCAGCACGAGCACGGCCTCCGGCTCGGGAAAGCCCGTCAGGTAGTGAAAATCCGAATCTTGGCGATACGGATGATGCGTGTCGTGGCTGCGCACGCGCTCCGGCGAGGCCGGCAGAATCAGGATGGCGTCGTCACGGGCCAGTTCCAGCAGAGCCTTGCGGCGGCGCCGATGCTCGGCGGCGGTGATGCGTGCCGGCGGTTTCGGCAAGGACATCAGTGCAGGCGCTTGCGGTCGTGGGTCGAGGCCAAGCAGTCGCCGTGAATCAACAGCGCGGCGACGCGCACGAATTCCTCCAGCTCCATCAAGGCCTCTTCATCGGCTTCGGGGTCTTCGTAACTCACGTCCGACTCGGCAATCCGCGCAATGTCACCGAGGGCCTCGCGCGATTCCTCGCCCAAGGTCGGCTCAATGCCGGCCAACCCAATGCCGCCCAGAAAGCCGCGGCACCAGGCCACAAGCGCGATGCCCCGCGCTTCGACGGGCTCGGAGGGTTCGGGCAGCAGCAGTTCCAGACCAAAGTCCGCACTGGCCAACTGCGCCACGGTGAGGGCATCCAAACGGCCGAGCGGCGAGTCGGAAGACGGCAACGCCATGTCGGCGTCGATCATCGCTTCGGCGAGCCAGTTGGCGCGCGGCAGATCGCCGCAGCGCAGTGCACATAGCGAACCGTGCAGTTCGGCGGGGTCCACAGACAGCGCCAAAGCGGCAATCTGCTCAGCGACATCAGCATAGTTGGGCAAAGAGTCGGACACGGGACAGGCAAGCTTCGTGGTGGTCGCCAGTCTATCAGCGCGCTACGAGAAGAGCGGCGGCCTTGGTCACTTCGGCCGGCCTGCGTACACTCAAAGCGTCCCTGCTGGAGCTTTTCCGCCCGATGCCCTCTTCCACCGCCAGCGGCGAGGCTTGGTTCTTGATCACCGTCCTTGCGCTAGCGCTGGTCGGCACGCTCGCGCTGTGGTGGCGTGCGCGGCGGCGACGGCAGTCAGGTGAACTCTCAATCGAGCACCAGCAACGGCGCGCTCGCCAGCAGTTGGACCTGGTGCTCGCGAGTTCGGGTGACGCCTACTGGGAGCTCGATATTTCGGCGGGCATGCTGGTGCGTTCCGGCATCCAGAAACTGGCCGGCAAACGCGCGCCGAACGAAATCTCGCTGGCGCGCTGGCGCGAGGAGTCCATCCATCCCGACGACATTGAGCGGCTGAACTCGCGGATTGAGATGCACGTTCAGAACCAAACCGAATTCTTCGAATCAGAACACCGGATGCGTCGCGATGACGGCAGCTGGCGCTGGGTGCGGGCCCGTGGCCGCGTGGTCGATAGCGACTCGTCCGGCAAGCCGACGCGCCTCGCCGGCACCACCCGCGACATCCACGATCAGCGATCGGCCGAGCGCGATTCTCGCGTGTCTTTGGCCGTGTTTCGCAGCATGAGCGAAGCCGTTTCGGTCATCTCGCCAGAATTTCGCTTCATTGCCGTGAACCCGTCCTTCTCGCGCATCACCGGCTATGCGGAAGCGGACGTCATCGGGAAGCCCTCGAATTTGCTCGACTCCACCCAGCACAGCGAAGAGTTTTACCAGCGCGTTCGCGCTGTCGCGCTGCGTAGTGGTCACTGGAGTGGAGAAATGTGGCAGCGCCGCAAGGACGGCGGCGAGTTCCTTTGCTGGATCGAAGTCTCCGAAGTGCGCGATGCCCAAGGCGAGCGAACGCAT
This sequence comes from Lysobacterales bacterium, assembly GCA_038324485.1. GTDB lineage: Bacteria > Pseudomonadota > Gammaproteobacteria > Xanthomonadales > Xanthomonadaceae > Silanimonas. The sequence continues at coordinate 260 of JBBQIA010000158.1, read as the reverse complement.
TTTGTGGCCGTGGTGAACGACATCACCGCCAAGAAGCGCGCCGAGCAAGAACTGCGCTATCTGGCCAACTACGACACGCTCACCGGCCTACCGAACCGCACTCTGCTCTCAGAGCGCCTGTCGCGCGCCATCATTCGCGCGCGTCGGCAGGAAAGCCGCGTGGCCGTATTCTTCATCGACCTCGATCACTTCAAAGACATCAACGATTCGCTCGGTCACGCCGCCGGAGACCGGTTGCTCAAAGCTGCTGCCGCGCGGCT
>JBBQIA010000157.1:0-4978 GCA_038324485.1 Lysobacterales bacterium | reverse complement strand
TTTGTTGCGCTTGTGGCGCTCTATGGGCTGGTGTCGCTCTTGCCCCTGCTCGTTGCCCGCTATTACGGCTGAGGAAACCCCTGTGTCTTCAAGCAACCCGGTCCGCATTGCCGTCGTGATTCCCTGCTATCGGGTGACGCGCCACGTGCTCAAGGTTATCGATGCGATTCCCGCTTCGGTCGACCTGATCATTTGTGTGGACGATGCCTGCCCGGACGACAGCGGCCAGTTCATCGAAACGTCCTGCAGCGATGCGCGCGTCCGCGTTGTGAGGCACGCCGTAAATCAAGGTGTGGGCGGTGCCGTGATGACGGGCTATCGAATGGCGATCGATCTGGCTTGCGATGTGCTGGTAAAGATCGATGGGGACGGGCAGATGGATCCGGGCCTCTTGCCGCTGTTCGTTGCACCCATCCTTCGTGGCGAGGCCGATTACACGAAAGGCAACCGGTTCTGGGACCTCACCCATATCCGACGCATGCCATTGGCGCGCCGATTGGGCAATCTTGGACTGAGCTTCTTCGCCAAGCTGAGTACGGGGTATTGGGATGTATTCGACCCCACCAACGGCTACACCGCGATCCACGCGCGCGTCGCGGCTCACTTGCCGATGGGGTCGATTAGCAATCGATACTTCTTTGAGACGGACGTGCTGTTCCGCCTGAACACCCTGCGGGCCAAAGTTGTCGATGTGCCGATGGATGCACGCTACGGGGAAGAGGAAAGCCACCTCAACGTGCGCTATGCCGTGTTTGAGTTCGGCTTTAAGCACGGGCGTAATTTTGCGAAGCGCATTCTCTATAACTATTTCTTGCGTGATCTCTCGGTGGCCTCGCTGGAGTTGGTCGCCGGCCTTGCGCTTGCGCTGCTGGCGCTGATCTTCGGTGGATTCCATTGGTTCGCGGGATTGTCCACGGGCCAGCCCACGCCGGTAGGCACCATCATGGTTGCGACGGTGGCCGCCATTTCCGGGCTGCAGTTTTTGCTTGCCTTTGTCGCCTACGACATCGCTTCAGTTCCGCGTACGGCGGTGCATCCTCTGCTGCTGAATCGGCACGCTGCGGGCAACCCGCGCTAATGCTTCTGCGAGAGGCCTTTCGTTTCGGCGTGGTGGGCGGCGGACAGATCATCGTCGAGTGGATCCTGTTCGTGGCCGTCACCAGTCTCGGTGTCTTGGCCGGTCCAGCTAATGTCCTTGCTCGATTGTGCGTTGCCGGCTTGGGCTATTTGGCCAATGCGCATTACACCTTTGCAGCGCGCCGTCAGGAGCCCCTAGACCGGCGCGTCTTCGGTCGTTACGTGCTGGTGTGGGTGGTCGCGACGACGCTCAGCAGTGTCGCCGTGGGCTGGGCTGAATATCAGTGGGGTCTATCGACGGCATTTGTGTTGAAGCCGTTTGTGGATGTTTGCTTGGCCGGGGCCAGCTTCCTTGCAAGCCGACACTGGGTGTATCGCTGATAGCATTCGCGACATGGACCCTCACGCCCTTCTCTCCCGCTTCCCGAAAACGCGGCCTCCGCTTTCCGAGCGGATTCGGTTGATTTACGCGGAACACTACAAGTCGAATCGCAGTGGCGGCACGCCTGCGGCGTCCTTGTCTCAGCGAATGGAGCGCTGGCTGCATCGCTCGGTGGCCGCCGATCTCGCGGCGCGCACCGACGCTCCCGAGACCCTTGAGCTTGGGGCCGGCACGCTCAATCAGATTCCCTACGAAGAACCACTGCTTCACTACGACGTGGTGGAGCCGTTCGAGGCGCTTTACGCGGACTCGCCACATCGACACAAGGTGCGCGCGTTTTACAGCGACATGGCCGAGGTTCCGAAAGAACATCGGTACGACCGCATTACCTCGATTGCCACCTTCGAGCACATCACCAATCTGCCCGAGGTGATTGCTTGGGCAGGCCTGTTGCTCAAGCCCGATGGTCAGTTGCGTGCGTCCATTCCCAGCGAAGGGACGCCGCTGTGGGCGCTGGGCTGGATGATGACGACTGGGCTTGAGTTCCGACTGAAGTACAAAGCGGATTACGGTGAGCTCATGCGCCATGAGCACGTCAATACCGCGGCCGAGATTGAGGCCGTGCTCCGCCATTTCTTTTCAGATGTGCGGGTTCGCTGCTTCGGGCTGTCGCGCTGGGTCTCGCTCTACCAATTCATCGAGTGCAAGCGGCCGCGCTTAGACGTTTGTCGCGCCTACCTGAGGCCCTAAGCCCTGCTGCCACCGCCACGCATCGGCGCACATCGCGTCGATATTGCGTGTGGCGCTCCAGCCCAGTAGCCGTTGGGCTAACGACGGATCGGCCCAGCACTCGGCGGCATCGCCCGCGCGACGCGGCACGCGCTTGTGGGGAATGGGGCGACCAACCGCGCGGCCGAAGGCCTCGATCACGTCGAGCACCGAGTAGCCGGTGCCGGTGCCCAAGTTCACGGTGAGGTTTTGCGTGTCGCCATCGCGCAGGGCACGCAGGGCGGCGACGTGCGCCTTCGCCAAATCGACGACATGAATGTAGTCGCGCACGCCGGTGCCGTCGGGCGTGGGGTAGTCGTCGCCGAAGACGCTGATCTCGGCGCGCAGGCCTGCGGCGGTTTGCGCCACGAAGGGCACAAGGTTGTTCGGGACGCCGCGCGGTAGCTCGCCGATCAGCCCGCTTTCATGCGCACCAGCCGGATTGAAGTAACGCAGGATCGCGGCTTTCAGCGTGCTGCCGGGCGCGGCCAGAAGGTCGCGGATGATGTGCTCAATCATCAGCTTGGTTTGGCCGTAGGGATTGGTGGCGCCCAGTGGTGCGTCTTCGCGAATGGGGCACTGCTCGGGGTTGCCATAGACCGTGGCCGAGCTGCTGAACACCAGATTCTGGCAATCGTGGTTTTGCATGGCCTGCAGCAGAGCCAGCGTGCCGCCGACGTTGTTGCGGTGATAGCGCAGCGGCTGCTGCACGCTTTCGCCGACGGCCTTCAATGCGGCGAAGTGAATCACGGCTTCGGGTTTGAACGCTGCAAAGCAGGCCTGCAGGGCCGCTTCGTCGAGCAGGTCCAATTCGGTGCAGGGGATTTTGCGTCCGCAAAGGGTGGCGATGCGTTCAAGAATCCAACGCTCGCTGTTGCAGAAGTTATCGACGAGGTGAACCTCGAAGCCCGCGGCGATGAGTTCCACCGTGGTGTGGGAGCCGATGTAGCCCGCCCCACCGGTGACTAAAACCTTCATGCAGCCGCTCCTCGGGGGAAGGTCGCCGCAGACGCGGCGACCAAGAGTCCGAAGTTTAGCTCAGCGCCTTCTCGAGCTCGGGAACGATCTGGAACAGGTCGCCCACAAGGCCGATGTCGGCGATTTCAAAGATCGGCGCATCGCCGTCTTTGTTGATGGCCACGATCGTGCCGGCGTCTTTGATGCCGGTCAGGTGCTGGATGGCGCCCGAGATGCCGATGGCGACGTAAAGCTCTGGCGCGATGATCTTGCCGGTCTGTCCGACCTGCATGTCGTTCGGCACGTAGCCGGCATCGACCGCCGCGCGCGATGCGCCCACGCCGGCACCCATCTTGTCGGCCAGCGAGTAGAGGATCGAGAACGCGTCGGCGGAACCAAAGGCACGGCCGCCAGAGACGACTTTTCCGGCGCTCTGCAGATCGGGGCGATCGCTCTTGCCGGTCTTCAGTTCTTTGAAGCGCGTGTGAGTCGGCAGGGCCACGTCGAGCGTGGCGGCCTCCACCGTTGCGCTGCCGCCGTTGCCGGTGGCCGGCCACGACGCCGGGCGAATGGTGGCGACGACGGTGGCGTCGGCTGGAGCGGTCACCGAAATGATGGCGTTGCCGGCATAGATCGGACGTTGGAAGGCGTGCGGGCCGTCGACGGCCATCAGGTCGGAGACCTGTGCCACGCCAAGCAGGGCGGCCACGCAGGGGGCCACGTCCTTGCCGAAGGTCGTCGAAGGCAGCAGCACGTGGCTATAGCCGGCAGCGAGCTTCGCAATTTGCGGGGCGAAGACCGCCGCCAACGCATTGGCGTTTTCAGCGCGCGCGACGGTGATGACCTTGGCCACGCCGTCGATCTGCGCGGCTTCGGCGGCCACGGCGGCGGGGTCGGCGGCCAGCACCGCGATGTGGATGTCGCCGCCAATCTTTGCGGCGGCGGTGACGCAGCGCGCGGTGGCGGGGTTCAGCGTGCCGTTCAAATGCTCGGCCACGATCAGGATCTTGCTCATGTCATTTATCTCCGTTCGTTGCCGGCCTTAAGCCAGGCCCTTCTGCTTCAGCAGCGCCACCAATTCGGCGACGTCCTTGACCATCACGCCCTTGCTGCGCTTGGGCGGCGCGGCGTAGTGCGTGGTCTGCAAGAAATCGGCGCTTTCGGCGCCCAGATCCGCCAGCGCGATGGTTTCCATCGGCTTGCTCTTGGCTTTCATGATGTCGGGCAGCTTGATGAAGCGCGGCTCGTTCATGCGCAGGTCCGTGGTGATCTCCGCCGGCAGGTCGACTTCCAGCGTCTCTAAGCCGGCATCCACTTCGCGAACGACGGTGGCGACATCGCCAACAACGTCCACCTTCGAGGCAAACGTGGCCTGCGGGCGGCCCCACAGCGTGGCCAACATCTGGCCGGTTTGGCTGCTGTCGTCGTCGATGGCCTGCTTGCCGAGGATCACCAAGCCGGGCTGTTCTTTTTCAACCAGCTTCAGCAGGGCGCGTGCGGCGGTGAGCGGCTGCACGGCATGGTCGGCCACCACGTGGATGGCGCGGTTCGCACCCATGGCCAGACCGTTTCGCAAGTGCGCCTGCGCGTCCGCCGGGGCGATGGTGACGACCACGACTTCGGTCGCGATGCCTTTTTCGCGCAGGCGCAGGGCTTCTTCGAGGGCGATGTCGTCGAAGGGATTTGGCGAGAGCTTGACGCCGTCGGTGACGACACCGGAGCCGTCTGGCTTGACCTGGATGCGGACGTTGTAGTCCACCACCCGCTTGAATGCGACGAGGATCTTCATCGGGA
>JBBQIA010000156.1:0-4993 GCA_038324485.1 Lysobacterales bacterium | reverse complement strand
ATTGGATTTTCGAAAGTGGTGACGTCCATCCCAAGGTTGGGTGCGGTCATTGAAGGCGTGGCGTTCATGGCATGCTCCGAGGCTGGGGACGGAAAGTTCGATAAGACTGACTCTCCGTTATAGTTTCAGTTGAAACCAAATGCAAGGATTATTGCTTTGCAGCATCCGATGCTTGATCTCGAGCGCTTCCTGCCCTATCGCCTGTCGGTGCTCTCCAACCGCATCAGCGCCCACATCGCGCGCATCTACGAGACTCGCTTCGGACTGGCGATTCCCGAGTGGCGCGTGATTGCCGTTCTGGCCAAGCGCCCTGGCCTGTCCGCCACTGAAGTGGCGCAGCGCACGGCGATGGACAAAGTGGCCGTCAGCCGGGCCGTGTCGTCTCTGCTGGACGCTGGGCGCATTGAGCGTGACACCGATGCCGACGATCGCCGCAAGAGCGTGCTGCGCCTAACCGACGCCGGACGCGCGGTATACGAGGCGGTAGCGCCGCAGGCCCTCGCTTACGAGCAGAAGCTGCTCGACAGCCTTCGCGCTGATGAACGGCAGGCGCTCGACCGCTTGCTGGCTCGGATGGAGCAGCTCACCGCTGACGCCGAGCGCGGCACCACGCAGTCGGTGTAATTCAGCTGCGCGAATGGCGTCGTCGTCGCGCTCCTTCAGACATGAAAAAGGGCGGCACGCTCATGGCGTACCGCCCTTTCTTTTTGCCTTGCGGCGCGACTTAGCCGCGCTTGCCCGGGTGGATGCCGGCGGCACCGCCCTCGCCCACTTCGCTAACGCCAGCCAAAGCGGCGTCGTCGGAGAGTGTGTCGAGATGCATCAGCTTTTTGATTAGAGGCGAGACCGCCAAGAAGCCCACGCCCACCGCCACCGCAATCCAACCGATGTTCGAATAGACGTCGAGGACGACTTGCTGTGCGGCACCGGCTCCTGACGCCGCCTCCGAACCCGTGGCTGCAGCGATCAAGCCCGCGACGTAGTTGCCAAACGCCGACGCAAAGAACCAGCAGCCCATGATCAGGCTGGCCATGTGGACGGGTGCCAAACGATTCATCGCCGACAGGCCAACTGGCGACAGGCAAAGCTCGCCCATCGTGTGCAGCAGGTAGATCAGGAAGATGAACACCAACGGCGTCATACTGCCGTTCGTTACCGCCGCTGCGCCCGCCACCAGAACCAAGAATCCGAGACCCAGCTGGATCATGCCGAGGCCGAACTTCGCGGGCGCAGAGGGCTCCAGCCCGCGGCGGCCAAGCGTCGTCCAGACCCACGCAAATACGGGTGCCAACAGGACGATGTAGGCCGCGTTGATGGACTGGAACATCGAGGCAGGAACGTTCCAGCCAAACATCTCGCGGTCCACGTAGCGGTCGGTGTAGAGATTTAGCGAGGAGCCAGCCTGCTCGAACAGGGCCCAAAAGAGCACTGAACCCACCATCAGGATGATCGCGGCGAAAATGCGGTTGCGTGCCTGCGTGTCTAACTGGGTGACGGCAATCACCCCGACATAGGTGAGAAGAACGACGCCTGTGGCGCCGAGAGCCCAACCAACAACCTGTTGGTTTTGCACCATCCACCAACACACGAACACCATGACGATGCCCGACAGGTACAGCAGCCACTCGAAGGGGATACCAACAAAGCGCTCGCGCAACTTACCGGGGTTGCTCGACTCGCCGTTGCCTAGCAGCAGCGGCTTGCCAATCACGAACACGAAGAGTCCCAGCAGCATGCCAAAGCCCGCCGCGCCGAAGCCGTATTTCCAGCCGTAGGTCTCGCCCAACCAGCCGCAAAGCAGGGAGCCAAGAAACGCGCCCAAATTGATGCCCATGTAAAAGATCGTGTAGGCGCCATCGCGACGCACGTCAGTGCGGGGATACAGCTGACCAACCATCACGGAGATATTGGCCTTCAAAAAGCCAGAGCCGACAATGATGAAAGCCAGAGCAAGCCAGAAGGCATCCAAGGCCGGGCTGCCTTGACCACCGTCGCCCTCGAAGCCCATCAAGAAATGACCGAAGGTCAGTAAGACAGCGCCGAACAAAACGGCCTTGCGTTGACCAAGGTATTTGTCGGCCAGATAGCCGCCGATCACCGGCGTGATGTACACCAGCGCGGTGTAGGCGCCGTAGACCATCGAGGCCTCGCCGTCCGAAAACAACCAGTGCTTAGTGAGGTACAGCACTAGGAGGGCGCGCATGCCGTAGTAGGAAAACCGCTCCCACATTTCGGCGAAGAACAGCATGTATAGGCCGCGGGGATGACCAAGTAAGGTCTTACCCGCTTCGACGGCGTGAGTTGAGTTAGCCAAGCGCGTGGAGCTCCGGTTGCGAGTGGGGGAAATGTGTACTCCTTGTGAAGTCTTCCGTCAAACGTAAGCAGCAGGACGCCACGTTAGGATGTGGCTCCGTTCGTCCCGCCCCAGCGCACATGCCCCGCACCTTCCGCGTTCCCAACACCCTCGTCCTGCTGTTTCTGATCATGGGGCTGGCTCTGGTGGCCACCTGGGTTCTGCCGCAGGGCAGCTTTGAAACAGCGCCCAACGCCCAAGGCCGGCTGATGGTGGTGCCGGGCACCTTCGCACTCGTCGAAGAGCGCGTTTGGCTCTCGCCGCTCACGATGTTCACGGCCATCCCGCGCTCGCTCGCGTTTGCGCAAGACATCATCTTCTTCCTGCTGATCGTCGGCGGCGCGATCTCGGTGCTGCGCGCCACTGGCGTCATCGACGCGGTGCTGGGCCGCCTGCTTGCACTGATCGGCCACTCGCCGGCCCTGCTCATCGTCTTCGGCACCAGCGCCTTCGCCGCTGGGTCGGCGAGCCTTGGCGTGTCCACCGAATACATCCCGTTTGCTCTGGTGCTGGTGTCGCTCTGCATGGCCATGCGCATGGACGCGATGACGGCGATGGGGATCATGATCTGCGGCTACGGCGTGGGCTTCGGCGTGGCGTGGACCAACCCCTACACCGTGATGGTGGCGCAGAACGTCGCCGGTCTGCCGCCGACCTCGGGCTGGGAATACCGGCTGCTGCTTTTCTTTCCCTTCGTCGCCGTCACCATCCACCACATTTGGGCCTACGCCTCCAAGGTGAAGGCCGATCCAACAGCAAGCCTGATGTACGGGCTCAACGGCACTCAGCACGAGGTGCCCGGCGACTATCCGCCGCTGGACGCGCGACGGCTGGCGGTGCTGATCATCACCCTGATCGCCCTTGTGGCGATGATTTACGGCATCGCCGTGCACCGCTGGTATCTGACCGAACTCGGCGCCATGTGGCTCGGCGTTGCCCTGCTGGCTGGCCTCATCGGTGGTCTAGGCGCGGAAGACACCGCCAAGCACTTCGGCAAGGGTGCGGCCGAGCTGGCCGTCGTTGCCTTGCTGGTCGGCTTCGCGCGCTCAATCGCCCTGATCTTGGAGGACGGCCAAGTGCTGCACACCATCGTGCACGGCGCGTCCATTCCGCTGTCTTGGGTCGGCCCGGAGCTGTCGGCGGTCGGCATGCTGGCGATGCAGACGGTCATGAACCTGTTCATTCCCTCGGGCTCGGGCCAAGCATTCGCCACGATGCCGATCATGGCGCCGCTGGCCGACGTGGTCGGCATTGAACGTCAGGTGGCGGTGCTGGCCTTCCAGTTCGGCGACGGGCTGTCGAACATCATCGTGCCGACGAATATCGTGCTGATGGCCATCCTCGGCATCGCCGGCATTCCCTACGACCGCTGGTTCCGCTTCGTCTGGCCGCTGATGCTCAAGCTGATGGCGCTGGCGGCACTGGCCCTCGTGGCGGCGGTGGCCTTCGGCTATCAGTAAGCCGCAAGTCGCGGAGCCGATGCGCGCTGTAATCAACGCGCACCGGCCTCGCTGCCGGGATCAGACCGGCGGGGTGTAGATGTAGCTAGAACCGACGCCCAGCGGCAGGTCGAGGCCCCAGAACATCAGCAGGAAGGCCGTCCACGTCACCAGCAGCGTGAGCGAGTACGGCAGCATCAGTGCGATGAGCGTGCCGATGCCGGCGTTCTTTACGTACTTTTTGCAGAACACCACGATCAGCGGGAAGTAGGGCAATAGCGGGGTAATGATGTTCGTCGAGCTATCACCGACGCGATAAGCGGCCTGCGTCAGGTCGGGCGAGACGCCGAGCTGCATCAGCATCGGCACCATGATGGCGCCGATCAGGGCCCACTTGGCCGAGGCCGATCCCACCATCAGATTCACGAATCCGGTAAGGATCACGATGCCGACCAGCGTCATACCGAGCGGCAAACCCATCTCCTGCAGCGCACCGGCCCCCTTAATTGCGAGCAGCACACCCAAGTTCGACTGAGAAAAGGCGTAGATAAACTGTGCGCAGAAAAACGCCATAACGATGTAGTAGCCCATGCCCGACATGGCCTTTGCCATGCCCTGCACCACGTCGCGGTGCGTTTTCACCGTCCCCGCGGAAATGCCGTAAGCAATACCGGGGATCAGAAAGAAAACGAAGATCAAGGCGACGATCGACTGCATGACGGGTGCCGCAGAGACCAGCAAGTTGCTCTGACCTTCGAGCAAAACGGTGCCTTCCGGCGCGCGCCACGCCGAGGTTTCTGGCAGCAGCGTTAGCGCGAAGATGCCGATGGAAATGGCGCTCGCAAAAAAAGCGGCCCACAAACCGCGACGTTCACTGGCGCCCAAGGGGTCGAGCGTGGGCATGTCTGAGGGGTCGCCGTCCACCGCAGTGGCCTTCAAGCGCGGCTCAATCAAGAGATCCGTCAGGGCCCAACCGACCGCAATGATGAGGACGGACGAGGCCGTCGTGAAGTAGATGTTGTTCAGCGGACTGACCACCACGCTGGGGTCGACCAGATTGGCCGCCGTCTGCGTCAAGCCGGAGAGCAGCGGGTCAAGGCTGGACGGAATGCCAAGCGTTGCACTGAAGCCACCCGACACACCGGCAAAAGCCGCCGCGATACCTGCCAGCGGATGTCGCCCGGCGGCGTAGAAGATCACC
>JBBQIA010000155.1:0-5001 GCA_038324485.1 Lysobacterales bacterium | reverse complement strand
GCGATCGGCCTTGCGGCCATTGCTGGCTTTCAGTTCAATCAGGGACGGCAGGACGCCCAGCGCTACGAGGCAGCCAAGCAATTCGAGAGCTTCCTCACGGCCCAAGAAGACGGGAAGGGCGATCAGGCCTCCGGTCTTGCGGCCTCGCTGGCGGCCAACTATCCGGAAACGCCGTATCCCGCATTGGCCGCACTTCGCCAAAGCGCGGCGCTGGTCGCTGAGAACAAAGCCGAAGAGGCCTTGGCCCTGATCGACGCCGCCATTCCCGGCACGCTCGATCAGACGCTCGCGCAAATGCTTCACCTGCGTGCGGCACGGGCCGAACTGATCCTGGGTCGTCACGACGCGTTGCTGACTCGCCTCGATAACGTTGTCTCGCCGGGTTACGCCGCGCTTCGCGACGAGCTTCGCGGCGACGCACTGGCGGCGCAGGGTAAGCGCGATGAAGCGCGCAGCGCCTACGAACTCGCATTGACCGCGACTGATGTGGCCGCGCCGACGCGCGTGCTTCTCGAACTCAAGCTCGCCGATGTCGGCGGCTCCACGAATACACCGGAAGTCTGATCCATGCGTAAGCTCCTCGGCGCCGCCATCGTCTCGGTCCTGCTATTGCAGGGCTGTAGTTCCGTGCGCGACGTGTTCCGCAGCGACAAAAAGAAAGCCTCGGCGCCGGTTGAACTCGTCGAGATCGAAGGCGCGCTCAAAGTAGAGCGCGTGTGGTCCGAGTCGCTCGGTGGTGGTGAAGGCCGTCTCGGCTTCCGCCAGCGTCCGGCCTATGACGGCACCACGGTTTACGCGGCGACGGATGACGGCGGACTGGTCGCCATCGATGCGGAAACCGGAGACGCCCGCTGGGAGTCGGATCTGGAAGCTTTCAGCACCGGCCGCGGCTGGAAGCTCTGGCAGCCGATCATTCGCGACGGGGGTTTGCAGTCTTCGATTGGTGTTGGTGCTGGCTTGGTTGCCGTGGCCGGTCGCAGCGGCGTCGTCTACGCCGTGTCGGCCGACACTGGCGAAGCGCGCTGGGAGACGCAGGCCAGCGGCGAAGTGCTCGCTGCGCCCCTCATCACCAATGGCTTGGTGGTCGTGCGATCGCAGGACGGCCGCGTGCTGGCCCTCAATCCCGCCGACGGCAAGCGTCGTTGGTCGTTCGAGCGCGCCATTCCAAGTTTGACCTCGCGTGGCGCCAGTGCGCCCATCTCAGCCGGCGGCTTGATCATCGTTGGCAATGACGACGGCACCGTCATCGCTTTGCGCCCAGATGACGGCATCGTGGTCTGGGAAGCGGTGGTCTCTGAATCCGAAGGCCGCAGCGAGTTGGACCGTTTGGTCGACGTTGACGGTGATTTTGCCGTCGGCGCTGACTCGCTTTATGCCACTAGCGTCGACGGCACCACCTCAGCCATCGGCATTGCCAACGGCCGCGTGGCGTGGACGCGTGAAAACGGCGGCGCCACGCGGCTCGACCTCACCGCCGATGGCGTGCTGGTTTCCGACATGGGCGGCACCGTGTGGTCGCTGGATCGCGCGAGCGGTTCTGCCCTGTGGCGTCAAGAGGGACTCATTCGGCGCCAGCCGACAGGCCCGGTGGTTTCCGGTTCCTACGCGGTCATCGGCGACGTCGAAGGCTATCTGCACTGGGTCGACGCAAGCACCGGTGAATTCAAAGCCCGTGAGCGCGTGGGTCGCGCCCGCCTGCTCTCATCCCCGATTGCAACGCCCTCGGGCATCGTCATCGCCGTTACTGACGAGGGCCGTCTTGCGGCCTTCCGTCTCGTCGAGTAAGTCCACATGCTGCCGTTGGTCGCACTGGTTGGTCGGCCTAACGTCGGCAAGAGCACTCTGTTCAACGCGCTGACGCGCAGTCGTGACGCGCTGGTCCATGACCAGCCCGGCGTCACGCGCGACCGTCACTACGGCGTGTGTCGTTTAGAACCGGAACGCCCCTTTGCCGTCGTCGATACCGGAGGCTTGTCGGGCGAAGACATCGGTCTTGCCGGCGCCACCGCGCGTCAGGCGCGTGCCGGCGCGGAGGAAGCAGACCTCATCGTTTTCGTCGTCGATGCTCGGGAAGGATTGGCGGAGCTCGACCGCGACATCATTGATTGGCTCCGCAAAACTGGAAAGCCTCTCGTGCTGGCCGTTAATAAAACTGACGGCTTGATCGACGAAGACTGCATGGCGGAGTTCGCGCGCTTCGGCATCGCTGACGCCCTGCCGCTGGCGGCGTCGCATCAACGCGGCGTCTCGGACCTGGTTGAATTGTTGCAGTTGCGACTTCCGCCGGATCGCGATCTGTCTGCGCTGGAAGACGACCCCACGCGCATTCGCGTGGCCTTCGTCGGCCGCCCAAATGTGGGCAAGAGCACGCTGGTCAATCGGATGCTTGGCGAGGAAAGGATGATCGCCTCCGAAGTGCCGGGGACCACCCGCGATTCCATCGCTGTTGATCTCGAGCGGGACGGAAAACTTTATCGGTTGATCGACACCGCTGGTTTACGCCGCCGCGGACGCGTCGAAGAAGCGGTGGAGAAATTTAGCGCCTTCAAGACCTTAGCGTCCATCGAGCACTGCCAGGTGGCCGTGGTCATGGTGGATGGCACCGAAGGCATCACCGATCAAGACGCCACCGTGCTCGGCCATGTTTTGGCGTCGGGTCGCGGATTGGTGGTGGCGGTCAATAAGTGGGACGGCCTGTCGACCTATGAGCGCGAGCAAAACCGCGTGCATCTGGAGCGCAAGCTGACCTTCGCGACCTGGGCCGAGCGCATCACCATTTCTGCGCTGCACGGCAGCGGTCTGCGCGAACTGTTCCGCGCGGTCAATCGCGCGCACGCGTCGGTGACGAAGCCCTTTTCGACCAGCGACATCAACCGCGCTCTCGAAGTGGCCTACGAAAGCAATCCGCCGCCGACGGTGCGCGGGCATGCGCCGAAGATGCGTTACGGGCACTCGGGCGGAAACACGCCGCCCACGTTCATCGTCCACGGCTCACGCCTGAAGGGCTTGCCGGACAGCTATCGACGCTACCTTGAGAACTTCTTTCGCAAGCGCTTCAAGCTAGTCGGTACGCCGCTACGCTTTGAGTTCCGCGAAGGTGAGAACCCCTTCGAGGGCAAGAAGAACGAACTGAGCGACCGCCAGGTTGCCAAACGTCGGCGTCTGATGCGCCACACCAAGAAGCGCTAAGCCGAGGCCGGTGACGAGGCCCATGCTGAACGGCGCTGACCAAGACGAATTCGCCGCCCTCGGTCGCCTCGGCGCCGCGCATCAGTGCGATGCCGAATCGGTGCCGACGGCACGCGCCCTCGGTCGATATCTGTCCGAAGCGCTGGCCTTGCCGACCACGACGCTGCCGCGCGCGCATTGCCTGACGCCGATTGATCTGGGAAGGATTGCTGCCGCTGGCCGAGCGCAGGTGCCCTGCGTGCGACGCCCAACGGTGGCGGTGTTTACGGCCGGACAGGGGCTGCGGCCGCCGGGTCAAACACTGGGCGCCGACGAACGTTTTGACGGTGCGCGCGCCTACCTGATGGGGCGATTGCTGGACATCGGCATTGAGCCCGTCGCTTGGCCGATTCTTCCGGAAGTACTCGAACGCGCGACGCCGATGCTGGAAGACGCCGCGCAGGCCTTTGATCTCGTGCTGGTGTGTAGCCCAGTGAGCGACGACGGCACACCGATGCTCGCAGCGGCGTTCGATGCTAACGCCCCGAGCACGGTTGTTCGCGTCGATGAGCGCGTAGGGCAGGGCGGCTTTGTTGCCGTGGCTGCGGCGTTCGGCACGCGACAGCCGCGCGCTCTGATGCTTTGCCTGCCGGATTCGCTCGAGGGCCTTTCTAGTCACTGGGGCGACACGGCGGGCCGATTGATTGCCGCCATGCAGGGCGTGTCGGAACCCAAGGCGTCGAGCCCGGCGGGCGAGTTTGATTCGCCGGACGAGGACATCGACGTCCGCGAGGCCGCCCGTCTTCAAACTCTGGGCGCGACCGTGATCGACGTGCGCGAGGCCGAAGAACTCCTGTTTGGGCACGCGACTGGCGCGGTCATGCTGCCCCTTTCGGCGCTCGAGAGCGGCGCGCCGCTGCCGCACGAGTTGCCTCGTCCTCTTTTGTTGATTTGCGCCAGCGGATCGCGCTCGCAGCGCGCGTCGTCCCTGTTAAAAACGGGTGGAATCTCCGCGGCACGAAGTATTCGAGGCGGCATGGCGGCGTGGGCTCAGGCCGGGCTGCCGATGAACCGACCGGCTTCGGTGGCGGATGATTTCTCCGCCGACGAGTTGGCTCGTTACGACCGCCACCTGCGCTTGGCGGACGTCGGGCCCGACGGTCAGCGTCGGCTGCGCGACTCACGTGTGCTGATTGTCGGCGCCGGGGGCCTAGGCTCGCCGGCGGCCTTTTACTTGGCGGCAGCCGGCGTCGGAACCTTGGTGCTGGTGGACGATGATCGCGTCGACCGCAGCAATCTTCAGCGGCAAATCCTGCATGTGGACGCGTCGGTGGGCACCAGCAAGGTGCAGTCCGCCCGCGAGCGCTTGCTGGCCTTGAATCCCTCCATCGTGGTCGAAGCCATCGAAGCGCGCGTCGAAAGCCACAACGTCGACACCTTGCTGGCCGGCGCCGACGTGGTGATCGACGGCAGCGACAACTTCCCGGCGCGTTATCTCTTGAATTCGGCCTGCGTACAGCGCGGCGTGCCGTTGGTCTACGGCGCGGTGGAGCGCTTCACTGGACAAGCTTCGGTGTTCGATGCCGGTCGACGTCGCGGCGAGGCCCCGTGCTATCGCTGCCTGTTTCCCGAGCCGCCGGGTGCCGACGCCGCTCCAAATTGCGCGGAAGCCGGCGTGCTCGGCGTATTGCCGGGGCTGATCGGGCTGATTCAGGCCACCGAGACGCTGAAGCTTCTGCTGGGGCGGGGCGAGCCACTGGTCGGCCGCGTCCTCACCGTCGATGCCCTGGCCATGCAGTTCCGGTCGCTGAGCTTGAAGGCCGACCCCGATTG
>JBBQIA010000154.1:0-5014 GCA_038324485.1 Lysobacterales bacterium | reverse complement strand
TGCTCGCGTTCCACCACGAGGTCGGGCGACGAAAGCTGGATGATGTCGATGATCTTGGCGTCGCTCAAATCAAGCATGTAGCGGATGCTGCGAAGCACATCGTTATTGATCATCGGCGTTCCATGGGCGTTTCGAGACCGCTATTGTGCCTGCCAGCCGCTTAGAATGCGGCGCTTAGACTTTGGAGACGCCCGCATGTCCGACACCCCGCCCGACCGCTTGTCCAACGATCCGCGCAGCCCCTTTCACGATATGGCGGCGCTGGAGCGCGGCATTGGCATCCGCTTCAAAGGCCAAGAGCGCACCGACATCGAGGAGTATTGCGTCACCGAGGGCTGGGTTCGGGTGCCGGTGGGCAAGGCGCTGGATCGTCGCGGCCGGCCGATGACGCTGACCCTGAAGGGCGATGTTGAAACGCGCTTCCTGACTTAAGCCAGTGGTGTCGCTGCGCCCACGGATCCTGCTGACGAGCGAGACCCTCGCCGCCCTGCGCGCCGCTCACGCGAGCGGAGAAGCCCGCTGGAGCGGGTCGCTCGATGTGGGCCGTCATGTCGACGAGGTGCTGCTCGATGACCGCGGGTTTTCGTGTCGCACGCAGCACTGGCCTTGGCCCGATGCCGATGTGCGCTTCAAGGACCGTGGCCTATACGCCTTTGACGGGCGTGATTGGCAGCCTGCACAGCGCTTCACCCGCGGACTCATCAAGCTGGTGCCCACGGATTGGGGCCCACCCACCTTCGAAATCGACGGCATCAAGATGCTGCCGACGGCGCAAGTGTCGCCCTGGACCGATGCCGCCACGAAAGTGGCGCTGGTGCAGCCGCGCGGCAAGCGCCTGCTCGACTGCTGCGGTGGCCTCGGCTACTTCGCTGCGCAGGCCCTCGCGGCCGGGGCCGCTGAGGTGATCAGCGTTGAAAAAAACCCCGATGTCGTGTGGCTTCGCAGCCTGAATCCGTGGTCGCCACAGGTCGATGATCCCGCACACGAGGGGCGATTCCGCTTGATCGAGGGCGACATCACGCAGGTGATCACCACCTTGCCCGACGCCGGCATCGACGCCGCTTTGCACGATCCGCCGCGCTTTGGCATCGCCGGCGAACTGTATTCGCTGGCGTTTTATCAGCAGCTGGCGCGGGTGTTGAAACCGAGCGCACCGCTCTTTCATTACACCGGCACGCCAAACGCCAAGACCAGCGGCCGAGACGTTCCCGGCGAGGTCATTAAGCGACTGGAGAAGGCCGGGTTTCGCGCCGAACGCAAATTGGATGGCGTGCTGGCCACTAATCGCGCGCCGCTCCGCCGCTGAACGGCCACCAGCCCCGCCCGCTGCGGGCGTAGCGATCGGCCGCTTGCTCGAACGGATTTCGCGCGCTGATGCCGCCGCAAAGCAAGTAGACCAAGGGAAACAGCAGGCCGAGGGCAGCCGACTGGCGAACATGCGCTAACTCGTGCCGCCCAAGATGCACGCGCTCATAACGCCAGGGGGTATCAACCCCGGCTGCGGCGGCCGCGCGCGACCGATAGCTCGGGACGCGCACGTCCACGCTGGGCAAGCGCGTCAGCACAACATGGCCCAGCGCCAGGGCGCCGCGGGGACCAACGGGAAACCGAGTCACGACCCACATCGGCCCATGGCGATCGATCCGCGCACCGAAGGGCAGCATCAACAGGCCGGCGAGCAGCATCGGAAGCGTCAGCGGCAGCGCCCAGATCAGGCCAAGCCGCCCTCCAACGCGACGCACGACGCGCCGCCACGGCAGGGACATCGGCTTAGTCCTCGGCAAAAAAGCGCGTCATGGCCTCGTCGTACTCGGGGTACACCTGCACGTTGTTGTGCTGAGCGCTCGGCAGACGAAGCACCTGCGGGCGGCCCGGCATCAGCGCCACCAGGGCCTCGCTGTGTTCTGGCGGGATGATGTTGTCTTGCTCGGCGATGACCACCAAGGCCGGCATCGAAAGCAGGTGCGCGCGCCGCCAGCTCTCGAAGGGGTCTTTCATCAGCCAATGCAGGGGCGCCCACGGATAGAGGTCTTGGCCCAGACGCAACACGCTGTCGAACGGGGTGACGAGGGCCAAGCGACCCACGGGCCGCAGCGCCGCCACGTGCACCGCGACACCGCTGCCCAAGCTGCGGCCAAAAACGTCGACAGCCCCATGCTGAGGCGTCACGGCGTCGAACAAGGCGATGGCATCGGCGGCCAGCGCGGCTTCGGAAGGCGTGCCCGTGCTGTGCCCGTAACCGCGATAAGCCACCAAATAAATCGTATGCCCCGGCGCCCAAGACGCCACTTCCTCGCGGGAGAGCGAGACGTCCTCGCCGTTGCCGCCGAAATACAGCAGCGCCTTCGGCTGTCCCGGGTTCAACACCCAACCACGCAGCACGGCGCCATCCACGGCGAAATCGAAATTCGGCTCTGCCACAGGCTGACGGGTAAAGCTGGCCTGAAACAGCAGGCTGCGCTGCTTCACGTAAAGCAGGCTCAGCACCGCCACATAGGCCGTGCCGGCCACCAGCAGCAGTCCCAGCAGCGAGCGAAGCAGGCTCATGGGCGCAGCGCCTCAACCGATTCGATGCGGCCGTTAGAAAGCAGCACGCGGGCCAGCAGTGCGGAGTCGTCGCGGCGATAAATCCACTCTTCGCGCCGACGCGGCTGCACCCGGGCCTGCCCTGCACCATCGCGAAAAATCTGGTCGGCATACGTGCTGCGTCGACGCAGGGGCGTGCCACAGCGCAGCACCAGTTCGCCCTCGCTCAAGCCTCGCTGCAGGGCCACTGCCGTGCAGCGCCCTCCGATGCGCGCCGCGCCGTAGCCCAAGGTCTCTTCGTCCTGCAGAACGCCATCAACAAAGCGCAGGCGCACCATCAATCGGCGCGATCCAAAGTTGTAGTACCAATCTTCATTGCGACGCTCGACGCGCTGCTCGATGGGGCCGCCCTCGCCGCGAATCAGAAGCTCATCGCGATTCGTGCGCCAGAACGGGTCACCGCAGCGCGCCAGCACCTGAACATCTAAGGCGCCACGATCCACCACCCGCGAGCCACAACGAAGCGCCTGCGCGTCAGCCGGCACCAGCATCACGCAGGCCATCAAGGCAGCGGCGGTGAGCCGGCGCATCGGCTAGCTCCGGCACTCGCCGAGGCTCAAGCTCTGGCCGGGGCGAAGTGTGTAAGGCGAGCGCAAGCCGTTCGTTCGCGCCACGGTTTGCGCGCTGCAGCCGTAACGTCGGGCAATGGCGCTCAGGGTGTCGCCGCGGCGCACGGTGTGGCTTGCCCCGCCCACCGCGCGGGCCGCTTCGACCGTGGGCTTACGCGCTTTCATCAGGGCCACCGTGCGCTCGGCGCGCGGGCTGTCGACACAGCCTTCGTCATACAGCGCCATGAGGGTCACCGGCACGCGCAGCGCGGTGCCCGCGGGCAACTCAACCTCGGGCAGCCAGCGCGGGTTGAGGTTGCGCAGCGCGCGAAAATAGCCGTAGCGCGAGGGACCGTTGCCAAGGCAAATGGTCAGTTGATTGATTGAGGCCGGCTCGCGCAGCGTCAGCAGGGTGGCCGCACCGTCCACCACCGGAAACTTCAGGCCGTAGTCTTCCGGGTGCAAAAACAGCCATGCGGCCGACAGGATATAGGGCACGTAATCGCGCGTTTCTTTCGGCAAGCGCGCATACACCGCCGGATCCCAAAAACTTTTGCCGGGGAACTCGCGCGCCAGCCGGCCAATGCGTCCTTCGCCGCCGTTGTAGGCCGCCAAAGCCAGTTCAAGGTCGTGACCCAACTGGGCGAAACGCTCGTTGAGGTACTCAGTGCTGGCCCGGGCGGCCTGCTGCGGCTCGAAGCGGGTGTCAAAGCCGTCCTGCAGGCCCATACCAAAACGCCGGCCCGTCGCCGGCATGAACTGCATCAGGCCCGCCGCACCGGCCGGAGAAATGGCGTGAACTCGGCCACCCGACTCGCGCGCCATGATGGCGAACAGCAGTGCCTCGGGCAGACCTGCGCGCTCGTACTCAGGCCACATTAGAAAGCGCAAGTATTGGTATTGCTCGTGCGCGTTGATCAGCTGCGGACGCAGCGTAGTCAGCCACTCGGCCATCGCGGCGCGAACGGCTTCGTTCTGCACGATCAGCTCGCGCAAATCGCGACCGTTGAGCTGGTTGATCGTGTTCGCCGATTCGGGGAAGGCCGCCACCACCGGCGAGGCTTCGGCGCTGCTGCCCGTAGCGTCTGTAGCCGACGATGACTCGTTGCGGCCAGCGCCCTCACCCGCCACGCGGGTTTGTGCGCCCATCAAGGCATCCAGACGCGCCATCAGCACGTCGCGGTCGCAGCTCGCACTGCGCGCACAGTCGTCGGCAGTATCCAGCATGCGGTCCATCGCGCGGTTCGCGGCCCGACGTCCGGCGCGACGCTCACCGGCAGCGGCCTGCGACAAACCCTCGCGATAGGCCTTGGCGGCGCTCTCAAATTCCACGTAGGCCGCGTCATCGGCGTCACCATCGGCGGCAGCATCGGCAGGCGCCGCAGCGGCCAAAGAGGCGGACGCGAACACGAAAAACAGCGCACCCAAGGCAAAAGTGGACAGCGGAACGGTCAGAAATCGCATGGGTGCGGGTCAATCTTTGCAAGTGGGGCAGGCCGGCAGCCTACCGGCGGCCCTCGCCCACCTCAACCGCTGGCCGTCGCGTTCAGGCGCCGCCTACACTGGCGACTCGTTGTTTTCTGGACTCCGCCGTGATCGCCGACACCTCTGACGCCATCTTGCTGGGCTGCGCTGCCGAGCGCCCCATTCTGCTGCCGCTGAAGTTTGGCAACCGACACGGCTTGATTGCCGGCGCGACCGGCACCGGCAAGACCGTCTCGGTGCTGCGCTTGGTCGAGGGTTTCTCGAAGGCCGGCGTGCCGGTGGTGGTGGCCGACGTGAAGGGCGACGTGGCGGGCCTCGGGATGGCCGGCACCCTCAGCCCGCGTCTGCAAACCCGCATCGACGCCTTAAAGCTTGAAGGCTTCCTGCCCCTCGCC
>JBBQIA010000153.1:0-5043 GCA_038324485.1 Lysobacterales bacterium | reverse complement strand
CTCGCCCTTCGAGCAGGCGCTGGCCGACATGAATCGCAATGCGCGCATGAATGCCATGGCCGTGGGCCTGGGTCCGGCGCTGGGCCTGCTCGGTGAAAACCGCGCGCGTCAGGTCAAGGACGATCTGGCCTTTGTGCTCGACACGCAGGGCAAGCCCTTCCAGTCGGTTGCGCACTGCTTCTGCGACCTCTAAGCGCAGCGCTCAGGCTTTGATGAAAACCCCGGCTTTTTGCCGGGGTTTTTTTTGGCCCTTCGCCTAGTTCGACGCGTCGCCCGCTTCCGCCGCATCGATGGCCGCGCGCTGCGCGTCGGCCGCCTGCTGCAGGGTGTCTTCCACCGCGCGCGCCTTGTCTTGCGGCGCTTGAATGGCGTCGCGCAGGGCCGTGTCGCTGGCCGCGTCGGCCTGCGGCGTGGCGGTGGCGGCACGATCGCCCGCGGCATTCGCGTCGGGTGGCGACGCGCTGCAGCCGGCGAGGCCAAGCATCGGCATCGCGAGCGCGGTGAGGAGGATGTTGCGGGTGCGCGTAAGGGAGTGCATGGCGGGCCTCGCTGATCGGATCAGCGGCTATCCTAAGCCGCAAAAGCCGAAGGAGTGCCCGATGTCTGAGTCCACCCGCTGGCGCCTTGAGGGTCACGTCGCCTTGGTGACGGGGGCCAGCGCTGGCATTGGCCGCGCCGTGGTGTCGGAGTTTCTGGGCTTGGGCGCCACCGTTTTGGCCTGCGCCCGCGACCCCGACACGCTGGACGCGGCGCTGCAGGAATGGCGCGAAGATCATCCCGGCCGCGAGGTCCATGGCCTGCCCTGCGACGTGGCCGACCCCGACGGCCGCGAGCGCCTGTTCGACTGGATTGACGGCCTGGGCTTAGGCCTATCCATCCTCGTCAACAACGTCGGCACCAATCAGCGCCGCGCCACCATGGACTACGACGAGGCCGAATGGCGGGCCATCTTCGAGACCAACTTGTTCGCTAGCTTCGAGCTGTGCCGCAGCGCATTTCCGCTGCTGCGCGAGCACGCCAGTTCATCGATCGTGAACGTGGGCTCGGTGTCGGGCGCGACGCATGTGCGCACGGGGTCGCCCTACGGCATGAGCAAGGCGGCCATGCATCAACTCACCGTCAATCTGGCGGCGGAGTGGGCCGCAGAAGGCATTCGCGTCAACGCTGTGCTGCCCTGGTACATCCGTACGCGGCGCACCTCGTCGATGCTGGCCGACCCCGATTATTTGGAAGACGTGCTGGCGCGCACGCCGATGGGGCGCGTCGGCGAGCCCGAGGAAGTGGCTGCGGCGGTGGCGTTTCTGTGCCTGCCGGCGGCCAGCTACATCACCGCGCAGTGCGTTGCCGTCGACGGTGGCTTCCTCAACTACGGCTTTTGATTCGCGCCGATGCCGGTGCTGGCCTCTAGGGCCGACAGTCGTTGTCGATAACGGCCTTGGCACGATCGCGTGCATCGCGGCGCTCGACCATCGTGTCGCTGAAGGCCGTGCGCAAGTCCGATTCGGCCGCGTCGAGACGCTCTTGCCATGCGGCGCAGGCGGCATCGCCGCCCAGTTCTACGCAGCTGTCTTCCACCGTGCGGCAGAGCGTCGCCGCAGAGGGCGGCGCACGCGACAGGTCGACGCCCAAGACCGAGAGCGGCACGCAGCGCGGCTGCGGGTCGTAGCGGTCCACGAGGCGGGTGACGCCGTTCAAGTCGGCACAGCGCCAGAGTGGCGGTGGCATGAGCAGCGGCCGCGAGGGCGCGGCTTGCGCGGCCTCGATGCGCGGGCTGATGAGTGGATCAATGGCCGCAGGCTGGCCGGCATTCGCGGCTGTGATGGGCGGCGGCGCGAACGTCGCGATCTCCCGGCGCTCTTCGCGCTGGCCGGGCGCACAGGGCTCGTCCTGAAGGCTGACGGCGCCGCCGGGCGTGGAGCAGCGAAAGATGACGGACGGTGGCGCTGGCGCGGCTTGCGGCGCACTCACGGGGCTTGGCGCTGGCAGGGTGGCTCCGACGACTGCCGGAGCCAGTACCAAGGCGAGTGGTAAGCCCACAAGTGGCCAAAGCCTCATGCGCCGTTGCTGCCTCAGATCTTCGTCAGCGTCACGGTGCGAGTGACCGTGCCGTCGTTGAAGGTGAGGGTTGCTGCGGTTGCTGAAGTGAAGGTCATCGTGCCGCTGCCGATCGTGCTGTAGCTCACCGAATTCGGATTGAAGGTGCTGGCCCAGGCCGGGCCGGTGGCGCGATCCAAATTCGCCGTCACCACGTCCGAGCCGGTCCACGCCCCCTGGAAGCGATACCAGGTCGGACGGCCTTGGCTGTCATAGACGAAGAACAGGGCAAACATCTGGCCGGGGAAGTTGAAGACCGTCAGGCCCCAGCCGGACTCGGTCGGCACGAACCAGGCGCCACTGTAGTCGCGCGTGGGGCCCGTGGTGGTGGTCGTGCCCAGCCATTGCTGCAAGGAGGGGTAGACCTGATCGAAGCGCGAGTAGTAGTCGACGTTGTTTTGGGCCTCACTCAGGCCGGTGTTGGCGCAGGACGCGCCGCCGCCGGCCAAGCCGCCGCGCAGCTGATAGTCCGAGCCACTGAGGGTAAACAGGCCCGAGCCCGAACTGCCGCCCTCGGTGGTGCCTTCGGACCAACTGGCGCGCGCCGTGCTGGTCACGATTTGACCGCCGATGCTGACACCGGCCGAGAAGCCGCTGTGGTTTCCGCGGCTGTATTTCTTGTTGTCGCCGCTTGGATGGTGAATGCCGATTGCTGCCGTCGAGGGGCCCAGCGTGCTGGCATTCCATCCGGCAAAAAACGCGCCGGCCGGCGGTGTGGTGCGCAGGCGCAGGAACAGCGCATCGGTGTCGAGGGTGCCAAAGAGCAGATCTGCTCCGCCGGTCAGCTGGGTGTTGGCACCGATGCTCGCGATGCCGCAGCTGGCCGTCTCATAGTTCCAAAAGGTGGTCAGCGTGTTGGCTTCGGTTTGCGTATTCAGGCAGTGCGCCGCCGAATAGAAGTAGGGCACCTGCGTTGCCGGCGTGTTGTCGTTAAGCAGCGTGCCGGTGCAAGTGAAAGTGCCGCCGCCCGACACGAAGGTCATGCGCGCCACCGCATTTTTCGCATTGACGAAGGGCTGGCCCAAGGTGCTTGTTCGGCAGGCGACGTCGATGTTGCAGCTGCCGGAATCGCCTAAAGCTTTCGCCAAATTTATCGGTCGCAGCGGTGAAGTGAGCAGGTGTGACACCCCCACCACCGACGGCGCTGCCGCGATCGCGTTGGCCGGCACAAAGAGTTCCAAACGCTGGCTGCTGCCCTCGGTCACGGCGGACCAGAAGATGCCGTTGCCGTCGCGGCCGTCTTTCATGGCGCTCAGGTCGGCGCGCTCGATCGCTCCGCCGCCCAGTCCCGCCACGCGCAGTTCAGCGCCTTCCGGAAGATTCCGCGGGTCGATGCCCACGCGCAGGGCGGCCGCCTCGGGCGAATTCACGTCAAAGCGCAGCACTTTGCCGCCGGCCACGGCCGTCCACGACATCATCTTCGGCAGCAGGGTTTCGGCTTCGTCGGCCACGTTGCGGCCAATACCGATCTGCAAGCGCTTGCCGCCTTCGGCGACGTTATGGCGCTGCATGGCGAGCACGCGCTCTTGGGCCAAGGGCTGGAAGCGCAGCGTGGCGGCGGGCAGCACGTTGGCAGCCATGAACTGCTCTGCCGGGGCGCGTTTGGTGTTCTCGATCTTCAGCGGCTCGCCGCTGACGCTCTGCGCGTTCACCGTCAGCGAGGGCAGGGCAAGGGCGCCGACAACGGCGATAGCGAGAAGGTGCGGACGAAATGACATGGGCGACTCCGGTCGGCAGGCCAGCGAGGGCCTTGGGGGAATCGTGATGCTACCCCTGTACCGACCCTCGAAGCACCCCGTCGCGGCGGGCGTTCAGCCAGCCGCGATGTCCCTGAATCGGGCTCGCGTGCGGCGCTTAGCCTTCGGCGTCCGTCGCCTTCTTGGCCGGCGCCTTCTTCACCACCGCTTTTTTGGCGCTGGCCTTCTTGGCCCCCGACTTTTTCGCAGTGGCTTTTTTCGCGGTCTTCTTCGCGGCTTTCTTCGCCGTTTTCTTGGCGGGGGCTTTTTTCGCTGCGATGACTTTCTCGCCGACTTCGCCAACAGCCGCTTTCTTCGCGGCCGTTTTTTTCGCCGCTTTCTTGGCCGGCGCTTTCTTCGCCGCCTTCCGGCCAAAGCGGCCCTTGGCTTCCGGCGCTGCAGCGATGATCGCCTGACACTCTTCCAGCGTCAGCGAGGTTGGTTCGCGATCTTTCGGGATCTTGCCGTTCTTCGTGCCGTCGGTGATGTAGGGGCCATAGCGGCCGTTCAACACCTCAATACCAGCGTCGTCCCACTTCTTGATCAGACGGTTGGCAATGGCTAACTCGCGGGCGTCGATCAACTCGACGGCGCGTTCAAAACTGATGGTGTAGGGGTCGTCTTCTTTGCCCAGCGACGCATACGTTGCGCCGCGCTTGGCGAAGGGACCAAAGCGGCCGACGGCCACCGTGACCGGCTCGCCGTTCGATTCACCCACGGTGCGTGGCAGGTCGAACAGCTTCAGGGCGTCGTCGAGCGAGATCGTGTGCATGCTCTGACCGCCGCGTAGCGAGGCAAACTTCGGTTTGTCCTCGTCTTCGGCAGTGCCGATCTGCGCGAACGGCCCATAGCGGCCCAGACGCACGGCCACCGGCTTGCCGCTTACCGGATCGATGCCCAGCACGCGCGAGCCCGAGGCCTCGCTGCGTTCCACGGACTCGCCTTTCTCGATCACCATCTCCGAGAAGGGCTTCCAGAATTTCTCCAGCAGGGGCACCCACTCGGCTTCGCCGCGGGCCACTTCGTCGAGTTCGTCTTCGAGCTTCGCGGTGAAGTCGTAATCGACGTAGCGTGCAAAGTGCGCCGACAGGAATTTACCCACCGCACGACCCACGTCGCTGGGGCGGAAGCGCTTCGCGTCGAGGAACACGTACTCGCGATTAAGCAGGGTCTGAATGATGCTGGCGTAGGTCGAGGGACGGCCGATGCCGTG